>JANNNF010000273.1:0-21818 GCA_031398405.1 Rhodobacterales bacterium
GAGACGTCGCTCACCGTCGCTCGCGACTACTCGCTCGAGCGCGAGCAGTTCGGCCAGCCGATCGGCACGTTCCAAGCGTTGAAGCACCTGATGGCGGACATGTTCGTGCGGTCGAGCCTCGCCCGGAGCGCCACGTACGCCGCGGCGGCGCAACTCCACGGTTTCTGGACCGCACCACCCCGCCCCATTTCGTGACGCTGATCCTGCTTGCGGGGTTGTCGGCACTGACGATGAACATTTTCTTGCCTTCACTGCCCGGGATGTCAGCGTGGTTTGATGCGCCGTATGCCTTGATGCAACTGTCGGTCGCGTTGTATCTGGGTCTGTCGGCTATGCTGCAGATTGTGATTGGGCCGATATCAGACCGTTATGGCCGCAGGCCCGTGATCCTTACATCTATGGCCTTGTTTTTGCTGGCAACTGTCGGCACTTTGCTGGCACCCAATGCCACGGTTTTCTTGATTTTCCGCATGGCGCAAGCTGTGATTGCCGCTGGAATGGTGCTAAGCCGCGCAGTCGTGCGCGATATGGTGGCCGATGCGCAGGCCGCCTCGATGATCGGTTATGTCACCATGGGCATGTCGATCGTGCCGATGATTGGCCCGGCTATTGGCGGGGTGCTGGATCAAGCTTTTGGCTGGCAGGCGAGTTTCGGTTTGCTTGGGGTGGTGGGGCTGGTGGTTCTGGCATTGGTCTGGGCCGATCTGGGAGAAACAGCAACGATCCGCAAGATCAGCTTTGTCGCCCAGATGCAGCAGTATCCGGCCTTGCTGACCTCGCGCAGGTTTTGGGGATATGCGCTGTGCGCCGCGTTCTCATCCGGGTCATTCTTCGCCTATCTGGGTGGCGCTCCTTATGTGGGCAATGTGATTTTCGGGCTATCGTCCACCAAGATCGGCCTTCTTTTTGCAATCACTGCAGTGGGTTACGCCGCGGGAAACTTTTTTGCGGGTCGATTTTCGGTTCGGATCGGCATGAATCGGATGGTGTTGATCGGGGCTATTGTCAGTGCGGCTGGACTTGGGCTTTTGCTGGTGCTGACCCTGGCAGGGGTTCATTCGCCCTATGTGTTTTTTGGGCTGACGCTGACGATGGGGCTTGGCAACGGCATCACTTTGCCGAACGCCAATGCAGGGATGTTGTCGATCAAGCCTGAACTCGCAGGAACGGCATCGGGTCTTGGCGGCGCGATAATGATTGGCGGAGGTGCTGGGCTTGCAGCCTTGGCAGGGGCGCTGCTGGGGCCCGGATCATCAGAATTGCCTCTGATTTTGTTGATGCTCACCTCAGCCATTGGGGCGCTATTGTCGATCGTTGCGGTCATGCGTCGGGCGCGCAGTTTGGGGCTTAGAGCTTGACGAAATCTGTTTGCAAATCCACTCTCTAGGTTTGCAAAGAGGGGCATTATGGCGGCACAAAAGCTGTTCGCAGGGGTCAAGCTGCGTGAAATTCGCGGACGGCTGACGCTGACGCAAAAATCCTTTGCGGATCGGCTTGGGGTGTCGTTGCCTTACCTGAACCAGATGGAAAACAACAATCGCCCGGTGTCGGCGGGTGTCGTACTGGCCTTGGCGCAGGAATTCGGGCTTGACGTGACCGAACTGTCTGTGGGCGAAAGTGAACGGATGGTGGCTGACATGCGAGAGGCCTTGGCCGATCCGGTGTTTGCAGCCAACACTCCGCCTTTGGCAGACCTTCGGCTTGCGGCCTCAAACGCCCCTGCCCTTGCCCGCGCTTTTCTTGATCTGCACCGAGCTTATCGGCAAACCCATGAACGGCTGGCCTCAATGGAAGACGCTTTGGGTCCAGACAACGCAACCTTGCGCCCTTCCCCGTGGGAGGAGGTGCGCGACTTCTTTCATTATTGTGACAACTACATAGATGCCGTCGACCGAGCCGCCGAACATTTTGTATCTACTGCTACACCCCAGAAAGACGCGCAGTATCTGGCACAAGACCTGCTGCGTCGCCAAGGCATCAGCTTGCACTATTCGTACGGTCCGGGTCTGCGCCACTACGATCCTGCCACCCGAAGCCTGACCCTTTCGGCCCGCACGCCCTTGCCCACTCAGCGGTTCCAACTGCTGTTGCAAATCGCCTTGATCGCGCACAATGACCTGCTAGAGGCGACGCTAGATGGTGCCCGGTTTCAGACATCCGAAGCCCGCGACATCGCCAAAATCGGCCTTGCCAACTATTTCGCCGGAGCCTGCCTGCTGCCGTACCGCGCATTCCAGCAAGCCGCTGTAGACACCCGCCATGACCTGGAGCGGCTTGCCGACCTGTTCGGAGCTTCGGTGGAACAGGTGGCGCATCGTCTGTCGACGTTGCAACGGCCCGGCGCAAAGGGGATTCCGTTCTTCTTTGTACGGGTGGATCAGGCCGGAACCATCACCAAACGCCATTCAGCCACCCGTCTGCAATTCGCACGCTTTGGCGGTGCCTGTCCGTTGTGGAACGTACATTCTGCCTTTGAAACACCGGGCAAGTTCTTGCGACAATTGGCAGAAACACCAGACGGCGTGCGCTATCTGTGTTTGGCCCGTGAAGTGTCGAAACCGGCGGGGGCTTATCTTGCCCCCGTACGCCGATATGCGATCGGGCTTGGCTGCGAGGTGCAGCACGCAAGCGCGTTAGTCTATTCTGACGGGCTGGACCTGAAGGGCCGCTTTGACCCCATCGGCATATCTTGCCGTATCTGTGACCGAACAGATTGCCACCAAAGGTCTGTCCCGCCTCTGGAGCGCCGACTGCGCGTGACTCCGGATCAGCGTGGGGTGCAGCCCTATGAGATCGCCGATTGACGACACTTGATGTGCCCCAAGCCCTGCGCTAGCACAGAGGGAAAGAGGGTATTTTGATGCAGATTTCTGGCCAGATTGTCCTGAAGGTCGCACCCAATCACGCCATTTCAGCTTTGCATGACCGTATTACGCTAGAGCGGTTTTTGCTCGGTGCCTCGCGCCTGCAAGAAATCGGCCCGGCACAGTTCAGCTTTGCCATTCAGCGAAAGGTCGCCGTTGTGACGCTGAACCTGCCGGGCACTTTGTCTGTCACCCCGGGTAAGGAGGGGCGGATTTACCGGTTTGATGCTAAAGCGGCCCATCTGATCGGCGGTTCAGCGCAGTTAACTCTGGATATGACGCTTGATGCCATCGCCGATGGCACGAACTTGGCGTGGGATGGTACGCTGGACAGCACGGGCCTTGCGCGCAACGTATTGAAAGAAAAAGAAGGCCGGATCGGATCTTTGGTCCGGCAGATCATGGAGGACTTCAAAGACCGTGTCCAAAAGGAGGCAACGATCGCTGCGCGGGCCGCTATCGTTGCGAAACCCGCCAGGCAGGGTTGATCCACGGTTCTTGATTGCTTGGGGCCAATGGTTGGCGGCCCAGAATGTGATCGGCGGCCTTTTCGCCCACCATGATCGACGGGCCGTTCAGGTTGCCATTTGTCACCTGAGGGAAGATAGAACTGTCCGCCACACGCAACCCCTCAACCCCGATGACCCGACATTCCGGGTCCACCACCGCAAGTGGATCATCGCGCCTGCCCATTCGCGCAGTACCGCAGGGGTGGTAGGCGCTTTCGGCGTGATCGCGGATAAAGGCGTCCAACTCGGCATCGGTCTGTGCGGCTGTCCCCGGCTGAATTTCATGTTTGAGGTAGGGCTTGAACGCCTCTTGCCCGAATATCTCGCGCGTCAGGCGAATGCAGGTGCGGAAATCTTCCCAATCGCTCGGGTGGGACATATAGTTGAACCGGATGCGCGGCGCGTCTGCCGGATTGCCAGACCGCAAGGTCACTTCACCCCGGCTTTTTGACCGCATCGGGCCGACATGCGCCTGAAACCCATGGCCTTCGGCAGCGATTTTGCCATCATAGCGGACAGCGATTGGCAGGAAATGATATTGAATATCAGGGTATTCCACGCCGATCTTCGAGCGGATGAAGGCGCAGGCCTCAAACTGGTTGCTGGCACCCAGACCTTTGCCGGTGAACAGCCATTGAGCACCAATCATCGCCTTGCCCCAAAGGTTCCAGTATTTGAACAGGGAAACCGGCTGGCTGGCGGCGAATTGCAGATATAGCTCCAGATGGTCTTGCAGATTGGCCCCCACACCGGGCCGGTCTGCCACCAACGGCACGCCATGTTCAGCCAGATGCGCGGCAGGGCCTATTCCCGAAAGCATCAGTATTTTCGGAGTGTTGATGGACGATGCTGCTACAATAACTTCGCTGTCGGCACGGATCACTTCGACCACATCGCCACGCGAAATCTCTACCCCGACAGCGCGCCCTGCCTGAATTACAACACGTCGCGCAAAGCCGCGGATCACTTGCACATTGCCGGTCGCTTGGGCGGGCCGTAAGTAGGCGTTGGCCGCAGACCAGCGTCGCCCCTTCCAGATCGTTGCCTCCATCGGGCCAAAACCCTCTTGCTGCTGGCCGTTGTAATCGGCGGTAACCGGATAGCCCGCCTGCGCGCCTGCTTTCAAAAACGCGCCGAACAGTGGATTTTGGCGCGGGCCACGGGTGATGTGCAGCGGCCCTTTTTCGCCCCGGAACGCAGGCCCAGAGGCACCATGCGCATGTTCCATCCGCTGGAAATACGGCAGAACATCCGCATAGGCCCAACCCTGCGCTCCCAGATCGGCCCAAGTGTCGAAATCGCGCGCATGCCCGCGCACATAGACCATGCCGTTGATAGAGGACGACCCACCAATGACTTTGCCGCGCGGGGTTGCCAACACGCGGCCCCCCAGATGTGGTTCAGGATCGGACGCAAAGCCCCAGTCGTACATCCCCATGTTCATCGGGTAAGACAGTGCTGCAGGCATCTGGATGAACGGCCCAGCATCGGATCCACCATGTTCAATGATCGCAACCCTACGCCCGGCCTCGGCCAGTCGATACGCCATAGCACAGCCTGCCGAGCCTGCCCCGATGATTACATAATCCGCGTTCATTTCGTCACTTCTCTTTTGGTATCCACAGGTTGCGGTGCTCAGTAGGGCGCGTCCACCGGCGCCATGCCGACATAGACTGACTTAATCTGCGTGTAATGCGCGACCGCCGCATGGCCATTTTCACGCCCCGCGCCGCTGGCTTTCACACCGCCAAACGGAGCTTCGACCGGGGTCAGGTTATAGGCATTGATCCAACAGGTGCCCGCCTGCAACGCCCCGATCACCCGGTGCGCGCGGGTCAGATCAGCGGTGAATACGCCTGCCGCCAGCCCAAATTCGGTAGCCTTGGCGCGGGCGACAGCCTCATCCTCGGTGTCAAAATCCAAGACCGCCATTACCGGGCCAAACACTTCTTCACGGGCAAGGGTCATATCGACAGTCACATCGGCAAACACGGTTGGCTGCACGAAACACCCCGAATCCCCAACCCGCACACCGCCACAAATCAGTGTCGCACCCTCGGCTTCAGCGTTTTTGATATAGCCCAAAACGCGTCCCATCGGCCCCTCAGACACCAGCGGCCCCATTTGCGTCGCCATATCCAGAGGGTCGCCCAGCACGATGGCCGCCGTCCGCGCTGCCAACCGTTCCAGAAACCGCGCTTTGATCCCCTTTTGTACAAATACGCGGGTTCCGTTGCTGCACACCTGACCAGCGGAGTAAAAACTCCCCAGCATTGCCGCCCCGACCGCATCTTCCACACTGGCATCATTGAACACCAGAATTGGGGATTTTCCGCCCAACTCCATTGTCACATGACGCACACCCTCTGCCGCGGCCGCATAAACTTTGCGCCCCCTTGGCACCGATCCGGTCAAGGACACCTTGGCAACCCGCGCATCTGTGACCAAAGTGCCACCCACGGCACCGCGCCCCTGCACCACATTGAACAGGCCTGCGGGTAGCCCCGCCTCGATAAAAATCTCTGCAAGGTTGAGCGCGCGCAAAGGCGTCATCTCTGACGGTTTGAACACCATCGCATTGCCAAAGGCGAGGGCAGGCGCAGACTTCCAGCAGGCAATTTGTGAGGGATAATTCCACGCGCCAATGCCCACACATACCCCCAAAGGCTCGCGCAGCGTGTAAACGAAATCCCGACCTGACGGGATGGTTTCGCCCACAACCGTGGGGGCAAGGCCCGCAAAGTATTCCAGCGCATCCGCCCCCGAAGGCCAGTCAGCGAACCGCGTTTCTTGCAATGGCTTGCCGGTATCCAGTGTTTCAAGCAGTGCCAGTTCCGGGTTGAGGTCGCGAATCATATCGGCTGCGCGGCGCAAAATACGTGCGCGGTCCACCGGGCGCGTCGCGGCCCATGCGCTAAGTGCCCGGGTGGCCGAATCCAAGGCCGCCTTAAAGATATCTGTCGTCGCATTGTACAGAACGGCAATAATCTCGCCTGTGGCAGGATAGATAACCTCGACGAACGCCCCTGCGCTATCCTCGCTGTCGCGGCCCTCCACAAAACGTGACGCTACTGGTTGTGCATTCATGCCGTAAACCCTTCCAACTGCTGTGAAAGGTAATTCATCGCCACCGCCACCGCCGAGGCCGCATCCGGCGGCCCTGCTTTCAACCCTTCGCGCAAATACAACCCGTCAATCAGCGCGCCGAGGCCCGCTGCAATCAACTCGGCCCGGTCGCCCGCCAAGCCGCGCAAATTCGCCAGCAGGTTGGACCGCAAGCGCCCCTGATAGATTGCAAGCAACCGTTTCGCCTCGGGGACGGTCTGCGCCAGCACCCAGAAGTTCAACCAGGCCCCCACCGTTTCACGCCGGAAGTTTCCGGCGCTGAACGACGCCCGCAAAATCGCCCGCAGCCGCGCCTCTGGCCCATCGGCAACCGCCAGCGCGCCTCGCACCTCGGCCCCGTACAACGTCAACACGTGGCGCATCGCGGCCAGAAACATTTCTTCCTTGCTGCCGAAATAGTGGTGCGCCAGTGCCGCCGACATGCCTGCCCGCTTGGCAATCTGGCTGACCGTCACATCCAAAGATCCCGCCCGCCCGATCTCGGTGATCGTGGCTTTGACGAGCGCCGCCTTTCGGATAGGCTCCATCCCAAGCTTCGGCATCGGTACGGCCCCTTCAGAAAACACTTGCCAAACCGAATAAGCGTGAAGTTTATTGACTCGTCAATCAACAAAAAACGGGGAGTTCTACATGACCTTCAAATCGACCCTACTGGCCACGTCAGTCGCATTTGCCTTCGTGGGTTCCGCCCATGCCGAAGGCTGCGACAAGATCGTGTTTTCGGATGTCGGCTGGACAGACATCACCGCCACGACAGCCGCCGCCTCGGTGATTGCCGAGGCCCTGGGCTACGAAACCGAAACCAAGCTTTTGTCCGTGCCTGTCACCTACACCGGCCTGGCCGAAGGCGACATTGACGTGTTCCTAGGCAACTGGATGCCCACGATGGAGGCCGACATCGCGCCCTACCGTGATGCGGGCAAGGTTGAAACCGTGCGCACCAACCTTGAAGGCGCGAAATATACGCTCGCCACGAATGAGGCTGGCGCGGCACTTGGAATCACCGATTTTGCTGCAATTGCCGCGCAAAAAGATGCGCTGGAAGGCAAGATTTACGGCATCGAGCCCGGAAATGACGGCAACCGCCTGATATTGGACATGATCGCCTCTGGCCCGTTCAAGCTCGACGGCTTCGAAGTGGTGGAATCCTCAGAGCAAGGGATGCTGGCCGAAGTGAAAAAGGCGTCAGAGGATGGCAAGCCCATCGTGTTCCTCGGTTGGGAGCCACACCCGATGAATGCCAACTTCAAGATGACCTATCTGAACGGCGGTGACGATTTCTTTGGGCCAAATCTGGGCGGGGCGACCGTCGCGACCAACGTGCGCGCAGGCTATCTCGCCGAATGCCCAAACACCGGCAAGCTTCTGTCAAACCTCAGCTTTTCCTTGCCAATGGAAAACGAGATCATGGGTGCCATCCTGAACGATGGTGCTGATGCCGCAGATGCGGCCAAGGCATGGCTCGCCTCCAATCCGACCGTGTGGGAACAATGGCTTGACGGTGTAACCACCAAAGATGGCGGCGACGCCAAGGCCGCCGTGGCTGCAGCACTGCAGTGACACCCCAAAAGCCCCGGCATGTCCGGGGCTTTTCCAACTCTGGCGCAGGTGGTGCATGGACTGGCTGACTGACTACAAGATCCCGATCGGAAAAACGGCCAAAGCTGTGTTCGACTGGATGAACGACAATCTGGGCTGGGTCTTTGACGGCATCTCGGTGGTGCTCGAAGCAATGATCGCAGGCATCCTGTGGATGTTGCAAACGCCGCACCCCTTTGTGATCATTGGAGTATTTATTGTCCTGACCTGGCTCTTGCAGCGCAACTGGAAAGTTTGCCTTGGCGTATTGCTGGGCTTCCTGTTCATCCTCAACCAGAGCTATTGGGAAGAAACCACTGAAAGCCTGACCCTGATCCTGTCAGCCTGCGTCGTCTGTATGGGTCTGGGCGTGCCCATCGGCATTGCCTGCGCGCACCGGCCAAAACTTTACACCGCCATGGTACCGGTGCTGGATCTGATGCAGACGCTGCCCACGTTCGTCTACCTGATCCCGGCCATCGTGTTCTTCGGCCTTGGAATGGTGCCGGGTCTGATTGCCACCGTGATCTTCGTGCTGCCCGCCCCGATCCGGCTGACCTACCTTGGTGTGTCCACCACCCCTACCGCGCTGCTGGAGGCCGCAACCGCCTTTGGTGCCACTCCGAAACAACGGCTGTGGAAGGTTGAATTGCCTTACGCGTTCCCGCAGATCATGGCCGGGCTCAATCAGACCATCATGCTGTCGCTGTCGATGGTGGTGATTGCTGCGCTGGTCGGCGCAAATGGGCTGGGCGTGCCCGTGGTGCGGGCGCTGAACTCGGTCAACACCTCGCTTGGCTTTGAATCCGGCTTCATCATTGTGGTCGTGGCCATCCTACTGGACCGTATGCTTCGGGTGAAACTATGACCGCTGCCTCCCTGCCCGCTGTCGAGTTTGACCGCGTCTCCATCGTGTTCGGTGACCGCCCCGACCGCGCCCTGCCCCTGATGGACAAGGGCCTGTCCCGCGCCGAGGTGCAACAGCAATGCGGCCAGATCCTTGGCGTGCACGATTGCTCGCTTTCGGTGGATGAGGGCGAGATTTTGGTGCTGATGGGCCTGTCCGGGTCTGGAAAGTCCACCCTGCTGCGCGGGGTCAACGCACTAAATCCCGTCGTGCGGGGCGAGGTGCGGGTGTCTGATGGCACGTCGATGGTGTCCGTCACCAAGGCCGACCCCGAGACCCTGCGCAAACTGCGCCTTACCCGCATCGCAATGGTGTTTCAGCAATTCGGCCTTTTGCCATGGCGGTCGGTGCGCGAAAATGTCGGGCTGGGGCTGGAACTTGCAGGCCAAACCCCGGAGCAGCGCCGCGCCAAGGTCGAAGAACAGCTGGCATTGGTAAACCTGACTCAGTGGGCCGACCGCAAAGTGGGGGAATTGTCGGGCGGCATGCAGCAACGAGTCGGCCTTGCGCGCGCCTTTGTGACGGATGCGCCAATCTTGCTGATGGATGAGCCATTTTCAGCTCTCGACCCGCTGATCCGGGCTCGTTTGCAAGATGAACTGCTTGATCTACAAGCGAAACTTAAACGCACGATCATATTCGTAAGCCACGATCTTGATGAGGCGTTCAAACTGGGCAACCGCATCGCGCTGATGGAAGGCGGCCGCATCGTTCAGATCGGGACCGCACGAGACATCATCGCCAATCCAGTGTCGGAATATGTAGCCGATTTCGTGGCCCACATGAACCCGCTGTCCGTGCTGACGGCGCGCGATGTGATGGAGCCGGGGGAAACCGGGGCCAGCCTGTCCGTCGATTGCGAAACCCCTGTCAAAGCGGTGATGGAGGCCATGCGCGACGGGGCTGCCGAGATTGCCGTAACGGAAAATGGCGCGCGGATCGGCGTGTTGCGGGCGGGATACGTGATGGGGCGGCTAATCAATCCGAGGGGATAGGTCCCTAGGGCTTATCTAAAATTTGCATCCTCTGTGAACTGATATCCTGCGGGGCATAAAAGGGGGGGTGCAAAACCCCCGCTCCGACATCGGCAAGGCGTGCGCCCTATTCAGACGCGATCTTCTTCACAGCAGCCTTTTTCGCGGGCGCTTTCTTTACCGCAGCTTTCTTTACCGCAGCTTTCTTGGCAGGCGCCTTTTTTACGGCCGCTTTCGCCGCCGCAGGCTTGGCCGATGCTTTGCGAGCCGGGGCTTTCTTGGCACTCTTGCCCGCTTTTTCCGCCACCAAAGCCAACGCCTCCTCCAGCGTCACATCTTCCGGCACCAGTTCTTTAGGCAGGGTCGCATTGACCTTACCCCATTTTACATACGGGCCGTAACGCCCCGGCATGACAGAGATTTCGCCGCCATCGGGGTGGTCGCCCAACACCTTCAACGGTCCCGCAGCAGGGGCAGCGCCGCGCCGCCCTGCCGCTTTCAGTGCCAAAAGCTCGACCGCGCGGTTCATTCCGATTGTGAAAACTTCTTCAATATCCGTCACGTTGGCATAAGCTGAACCATGCTTGATATAAGGCCCAAATCGCCCTAACCCGGCTTCAACCAACACGCCATCCTCGGGGTGCAGCCCGACAGGACGCGGCAGGTTCAGCAAATCAAGTGCGCGTTCCAGCGTGATACCGTCCGGCCCCCAGCTTTTCGGCAGGCTTGCCCTGCCCGGTTTTGGCTGTTCTTCTGTGGCCTCGCCGCGCTGGACATAGGGTCCAAACCGCCCCGCGCGGATCGAGATTGGCAGGCCCGCCTCATCCAACCCTAAAATCTTGCCATCAACCGACCCGCCTTCATCGCCACCCGAAATCGGGCGGGTATAGCGGCACTCAGGGTAGTTGCCGCAACCGATAAACGCCCCGCCCGATCGCGCGGTCTTCAGATGCAGACGGCCTGACCCACAGGTCGGGCAAATGCGAGGGTCCGACCCATCCTCACGCAGCGGGTACAAATGCGGAGACAAGAAGTCATCAATCTTGTCAAGTACTTCGCTGATCCGTAGATCCGCTGTCTCGGCAATGGCCGCTGAGAAATCGCGCCAGAATCTGGCCAAGACTTCCTTATAGTTCCGCGTACCGTCTGACACATCATCAAGCTGGGTTTCCAGATCGGCGGTGAAATCATACTCGACATAGCGGCGGAAAAAATTGGTCAGGAACGCCGTGACGAGCCGCCCTTTGTCCTCGGGGAACAGCCGGTTCTTGTCTTTGCGGACATATTCACGGTCCTGAATTGTGGTGATCACCGACGCGTAGGTGGACGGCCGGCCAATCCCCAATTCCTCCATCCGTTTGACCAATGTGGCCTCTGAATAACGGGGCGGCGGTTGGGTGTGGCTTTGGCTGGCCAGCACTGCGCCATCCGGGCTGATCACAGCGGTTTTCAGGCGGCGCATAGCGGGCTTTCCGGCCTCGATAAGGTCGAAATCATCCTTGTCGGCGGTTGCAGCCTCTTTCGAAAATGCGGCCTCGAACGCGCCTTTGCGCGCGGCAGCGGCTTCGCCCTGCATGATCTGCGGCAGGCGGGCGTCCTCGCCCTCTTCGTCGTCGCGGCCTTCCTCATACACCTTGAGAAAGCCGTCAAACAACACCACCTGCCCTGTCGCACGCAAGATCACCTGCCCGTCCGGGCTGGCCACATCCACTGTTGTGCGTTCCATCCGGGCGGCGGCCATTTGGCTTGCAATGGTACGTTTCCAGATCAGGTCATAAAGCTTGCGCTGATCGGCTTCGGTCAGGCGCAGACTATCGGGCGCAGCGGAAATTTCAGTCGGGCGAATACATTCATGCGCTTCTTGCGCGTTCTTGGCCTTGTTTTTGTACATGCGCGGCGCGTCTGGCACATAGGCGGCTCCAAACCGATCCTTGATCTCTGCGCGCGCAGCCATGACCGCCTCGGGGGCCATGTCGATGCCGTCAGTGCGCATATAGGTGATATAGCCCGCCTCATACAGGCGCTGTGCCGCCGACATGCAGACCTTCGCCCCCATGCCAAATTTGCGGCTGGCCTCTTGTTGCAAAGTTGAAGTCATGAAGGGGGCAGACGGGTTGCGTGACGCGGGCTTGGCCTCAACCGATTGCACCGTCAATTTTCTGGAAGTGACAGCCTGCACCGCCAATTCCGCCGCAGCAGCGGTTGGAATGTCGAATTTATCGAGTTTCTTCCCGCCAAGGCTGATCAGACGGGCTTCAAAATCCTGTCCCCGTGGGGTGGTCAGCATGGCCGCAACCGACCAGAATTCGCGCGCACGAAACGCCTCAATCTCCATCTCACGCTCAACGATCAAGCGCAGACACACAGATTGCACCCGCCCCGCCGACCGGGCGCCGGGCAATTTGCGCCACAGTACCGGTGACAGGGTGAACCCCACCAGATAATCTAGCGCCCGCCGGGCCAGATAGGCGTCTACCAGTGGCTGATCCACCTGACGCGGATGCTTCATGGCCTCGGTCACCGCATCCTTGGTGATCGCGTTGAAGGTGACCCGGCTGACCTTCTTCCCCTTCTTAAGGCTGCTGGCGAGTGTCTCTTGCAGATGCCAGGAAATCGCCTCTCCCTCGCGGTCAGGGTCGGTGGCCAGAATGAGTTCATCATCGGTTTTCAAAGCCTCGGTGATGGCGCGAATATGCTTTTTGCTGTCCGCCCCCACTTCCCAGGTCATGCCAAAATCATTCTCGGTATCAACCGAGCCATCCTTTGCGGGCAAGTCGCGAACATGGCCGTAAGACGCCAGAACCGTGTAGTTCGACCCCAGATATTTGTTGATCGTCTTGGCCTTGGCCGGAGATTCGACAACGACAACTGGCATGAAAACCCCTGACCTATTCGCCTGCACAACAGCGGCGCAAGATGTGGGTGAAGACAAGGGATTGTCAACTACGGCTGTACTACGGGCCCAAATTACACCCGCGACAGCAGCCCCCCGGCCTGTCGTTCAATCTTTCCCTCCAGTTCCAGCGCCAGCAATTCTTGCGCAATTTGCGCCGGAGGTACCCCCAGATCGCGGATCAATTGATCTTCCGCCAATGGGCTGGGACCAAGCCGGGCGAGGATCAGGCCATGGACCGCCGCCATATCGCCCAAGTCACGGCGCGCAGGCACCGGGCCCGGCAAGGGAGGGCGTTCCGCCACCCGGGCTTCGGGTTTCGCCGTACCGCCGATCGCCTCGACCACATCTGCCGCACCCCGCACCAGCAGCGCGCCATCCCGGATCAACATGTTGCACCCCGCCGCCCTTGCATCAAAGGGGTGGCCAGGGACGGCCATCACCTCTCTCCCCTGATCAAGCGCGTTCTTGGCAGTGATAAGGCTGCCCGACCGGGCCGCCGCTTCTACCACCACCACCGCGCGCGACAGGCCTGACACGATCCGGTTGCGCTGTGGGAAATGGCGGGCTTGTGGGTCCATCCCCATGGGTTGTTCGGAAATCCGGCAGCCGGTGGCAGCGATTTTCGCGGCCAAAGCAGCATTCTCCAGCGGGTATATCACATCGACTCCGCCCGCCTGCACCGCCACAGTGCCGGTGGTCAACGTCGCCTCATGCGCCTCGGCATCTATGCCGCGTGCAAGGCCCGACACGACCACGAACCCTGCCCCCGCCACCCCTTCGGCCAACCTGCGTGCCATACGAAGGCCAAGGGATGACGCATTGCGCGCGCCCACCATCGCAACCATCGGACGCTTCAACAGCGCCACATTGCCCTGCACCCATAACACTGGCGGTGCATCCGGCAGGTCGCGAAGCGATGCAGGATAATCGGGGTCATCGAAGCATAAAAACTGCGCCCCCGCGATGCGGCCCTGCGCCATCTCGGCCCGGGCCACCTCGACCGGGCAAACCGAATAGCCGTCGATCCCCGCTGCCTGCGCGATACCCGGCAACGCCAGCAACGCCGCCGCCGCCGAACCATGTTCTACGATCAGCCGATGAAAGGTCACTGGCCCCACCCGGCGCGACCGGATCAGGCGCAGCCAATCCAACCGGACCGCCGCATCCCCATCGCCCCTGATCTGCCCGTCCGCCATCATCCCGCCCCGCAAATCCTAAACCTCCGCATGATTCGAAGCCTGCACCACGCAGGGTTAACGAAAACTGAATCGCCGTATCAATTGATGAAATCGGGAACCAAAAGCTGACACGGTACGTTGTCTGGTCATAGCATCCGTGGCGACGCTGCCACCAAAAGGAGCCTCCGTATGACACCGAAATTCTCGTTTGCCCGTCTCGCAGCAACCAGCTTGCTGGTCCTGATGCCTCTGGCAGCCCCCGCGTTCGCGGCACCGATCATGGTGCAAAGTGTCGAAGTGGACGTGGCCTTGGCCGATGTGACCAATACTGAAGCAGCAACCCGATTCGCCAACCTGAAGCCCGACTTGGAAAATGCGATTGCCGCACGCTTGGTCGACCGGACCGATGCCGAAAAAGGTGCCAAGATCAAGATTGATATCTCGGAACTGGAGCTGAGCAATGGCTTTACCGATGTGTTCAATCTGGCCGATACCAAATTGGACGGCGTGGTGCAGATTGTTGGCACCCCGGAAAACCCACTGACCACACGGTACGAGCTGAAGGTCGATGTGAACACCGCCAAGGTGTATTTCCCCGAAGGCACCGACATGGCAACGCTGCCCGCCGACAGCGCGATCTATTATGATGCAGCCATCGCCGCCTTTGCCGACAACGTCGTCAAAAAACTTGACGAATAACACCGTTGAACCGGACCGCGAAGTTTGATCAAATAGGGCGCAGAAATGCGCCCTATTTTTTGTAGGGCCGATCAACGGAGCAAACCATGCTGAACGTCGAAGTCGCCAAACGCCGTGACGATGCCATTTCCCGTGGTGTTGGGATGATGACGCAGATTTATGCGGATCGGGCGCTGAATTCCGAGATCTGGGATATTGAAGGCAACCGATATATCGACTTTGCGGCAGGGATCGCCGTGGTCAACACCGGGCATTGCAATCCGCGGGTCATGGCGGCTGTGGCGCATCAGATGACCAAGTTTACCCATACCTGCGCGCAGGTGTTGCCCTACGAATCCTACATCCGACTGGCGGAACGCCTGAACGCCGCCGTGCCCGGCGATTTCCCCAAGAAAACAGTTTTCGTAACCACCGGAGTGGAAGCCGTTGAAAACGCGATCAAGATTGCCCGTATCGCCACCAACCGGCCCGGTGTGATTGCCTTTGGTGGCGCGTTCCATGGCCGGACATTCATGGGCATGTCGCTGACCGGCAAGGTTGAACCCTATAAAAAAGGCTTCGGCCCGATGATGCCCGATGTCTGGCATGTGCCCTTCCCGCAAGATGTGCATGGAATTTCCACTGCTGACGCCATGGGCGGCATCACCAAGCTGTTCAAGAATGACCTCGACCCGGGCCGCGTAGCCGCGATCATCTTTGAACCGGTGCAGGGCGAGGGTGGCTTTTACCCCGCACCGAAAGATCTTGTCCGCGCTTTGCGCAAGCTGTGCGATGACCACGGCATCATCCTGATCGCTGATGAAGTGCAGACCGGCTTTGCGCGCACCGGCACCCTGTTCGCGATGGAAGCCTACGGTGTGGCCGCCGATATCACCACCATGGCAAAGGGTTTGGCTGGCGGCTTGCCGCTGGCGGCGCTGACAGGCCGGGCTGATCTGATGGATGCAGCCCACCCAGGTGGGCTTGGCGGCACTTACGGCGGTAATCCGCTTGGCATTGCCGCAGCCCACGCCGTGCTAGACGTAATAGAGGAAGAAAACCTGTGCGGGCGCGCCAACGAATTGGGCGGTCGTCTGAAACAGCGGTTGGAGGCGATCCGGTCGGTGACACCAGAAATCGCTGATATTCGCGGTCCGGGCTTCATGGTTGCGGTGGAGTTTGCGAACCCCGCCAACCACGAACCCGACGCAGGCTTTACCACTCGCGTGCGGTTGGAGGCGTTGAAGCGCGGCCTGATCCTGCTGACCTGTGGCGTCTATGGCAACGTGATCCGCTTCTTGGCCCCCATCACCATCCCTGATGCACATTTCGCCGAGGCGATGGATATTTTAGAAGCCTCGGTGGCAGCAGCGCGCAACTGACCGTCGACTTCCAGGTAAAATACAAAGGCAGGGGGTTCCCTGCCTTTTTTTCATAACCTGCGCAGCCTTGGTCAGTTAGGGAACCATCTGAGCCCGTTGTGCGTTAAACTGTGCAATACACATTAAATGAGGCTGCCATGAAAAAGATTTTGCTTGCCCTTCCGCTGATCGCGTTGACCCTTGCGGGATGCCAGACTGCCGAACAGAACGCTGTTGCCGGGGGGCTCGGGGGGGCCGCCGTGGGCGCTGCGGTATCTGGCGAAGATGACCGTCTGACCGGGGCTTTGGTTGGTGCGGCTGTTGGCGTGGCGGGGTCTACGCTGATCCGTCCGACCGGAACAGCCGGTCGCTGCTATTACCGCAACTCGGCTGGCCAGCAGTACATCGCAGCCTGCTAACATGACCAAAGGCGGCGCTACGGCGCCGCCTTTGCCCTTAGACCGCCGCCTCGACGGCACCCACGATCTGTTCTACCACTTCGTGGAGCATCGCTTCATCCTCACATTCCGCCATCACGCGTATCAGCGGCTCTGTACCCGATGTACGGATCAGAATACGTCCTTTTCCCTTTATGCGGTCCGTGTTGGCCCTGATCACCGCTTTGACCGCATCAGCGTCCAGCGGGGCCTTCCCTGCCGCAAACCGCACATTCTTCAACATCTGCGGCACGGTTTCAAAGCTGCGAGACAGGTCTGCCGCCGATTTGCCGGTGCGCACCATCTCGGCTAGAAATTGCAGACCTGCGATCAAGCCATCGCCGGTGGTGGCATAATCGGTCATCACGATATGACCCGATTGTTCGCCCCCTAAATTCCACCCTCCCCGGCGCATCGCCTCAACCACATAGCGGTCGCCCACATTCGTGCGTTCCAGCCGCAGGCCACGCCCGTTCAAAAACCGCTCCAGCCCAAGGTTCGACATCACCGTGGCGACCAGCGTGTTGCCTTTAAGGCGGTTTTCTTCGGCCCAGCGGGCCGCGAACAAAGCCATGATCTGGTCGCCATCCGCCACCCGGCCCATGGCATCCAGGATCATCACCCGGTCGGCATCACCGTCCAGACAGATGCCAACATGCGCACCGTGCATCACCACGGCCTCAGCGGCAGTCACGGTATGGGTAGACCCCACCCTGTCGTTGATATTGGTGCCATTGGGCGTGACGCCCACAGGAATAACCTCGGCCCCCAATTCCCACAGCACCTCGGGGGCGGCCTTATAGGCGGCGCCGTTGGCACAGTCGATTACCACCTTCAGCCCGTCAAGCCGCACCCCTGCCGGAAAGCTGGTTTTAACAAACTCCTGATAGCGCCCGCGCCCATCCTCGATCCGCTTGGCGCGACCGATGTTTTCGGGTTTGGCCAGCACGATCTCTTCGTCCAGCATGGCCTCGATCTCGGCCTCGGCGGCGTCTGACAGTTTGAACCCATCCGGACCGAAAAACTTGATCCCGTTATCTTGGTGCGGGTTGTGGCTGGCAGAGATCATCACCCCCACATCGGCCCTCATGCTGCGTGTAAGATACCCCACGGCTGGCGTCGGCACCGGCCCCAGCAACAACACGTTCATGCCAGTACTGGTCAACCCAGCCGTCAGCGCGTTTTCCAGCATGTAGCCTGACAGCCGCGTGTCTTTGCCAATCACCACCCGGTGAGCGGCAGACCCGTCGCGGCGGAAAAACCTGCCCGCCGCAGCGCCTAGTTTCAACGCTACCTCTGCCGTCATCGGGTAAGAATTAGCCCTGCCCCGCACGCCATCTGTGCCAAAAAGTTTGCGCGTCATACCGCCACCTCGTTTATCGCCTGCCACAGCCGCAACGCTTGCCGTGTTTCAGCCACATCATGCACCCGTGTCATCTGAACCCCCTGCGCCAGCCCTGCCAGCGCCACCGCCACTGATCCAGGCATCCGCTGATCCACCGCTTCGGCCCCACCTATGGTGCCGATAAACCGCTTGCGCGACGCCCCCAGCAACACGGCACAGCCAAGCCCATGAAACAGCGACAGCCCCCGGATCAGCGCCAAGTTATGCGCCGCCGTCTTGCCAAAGCCAATGCCAGGATCCACCGCAATCCGGCTGCGCGGAATTCCCATCGCCTCGGCAGCACGCAACCGGGCGGCCAGCCCGTCATACACATCCAGCAGCACATCGCCATATCGCGGGTCGTCTTGCATGGTTTCTGGCGCGCCCTGAGCGTGCATCAGCACGACGGGCACGCCCTCGACCGCTACCAAAGCGCCAAGGTCTGCATCAAACGTCAAGGCCGCCACATCGTTCACCACATCCGCCCCCGCCCGCAACGCGGCCTGCGCCACGGCAGATTTGCGGGTGTCGATGGATATCGTGGTATCACACCCCGCCGCACGCAGGGCGCTTATCACCGGCGCGGTACGGTCTATTTCGTCGTCAACCGACACTTCCACCGCCCCCGGACGCGTACTTTCGCCGCCAATGTCGAGGATATCGGCATGGGTGGCCATGGTCATCGCCTGCGCCAATGCGGCCTCGGGGGCCACAAAGCGACCACCATCGGAAAAGCTGTCAGGGGTTACGTTCAGGATGCCCATCAGGCGCGGTCGGGCCATGTCCAGGCCGGCGAAGGCAGCCCGCGGCGTGGTCAGCCGCGACAGCACCTCGGGATCAACATCCGCCGCCGCAATCAGCCTTGGGGCCGCGCCCCGCGACAGCAGTTGCACCCGGTCAAACCAGCACCATCCCCCGGCCAGCACATAGGCCCCCGGCGGGCGGGCGGCGTCGGTCATTGCAACAGGTCGGACGTATTCCATGCCACCGGATTGGCGCATGACATGCAGCTTGGCAAGGGGGAAGGATCAGGCCCGTTCGACCGGCACGCGGCTTCCCGCCGGCAATGCGACAGGCCCGTGCGCCACCAAGGCCACCGCCGCCATCTGTTCCGCCAGCCACAACGCAAGCGCCACCGGCTCGGTGCCCTGCGGGCCATCAGTCGCATCGAGCACCAGCTTGGACGGTGCCCAAACCACCGTCTTGCCGTGCTTCATCGCCCAGTCAAGCTCGGTACGGGTTTCGACCACCACACAGCGCGCATCCCGCGCGGCAAGTGCCCAGGCGTTCTGTTCAATCGCAAGCAGGTCAATCCGGCGCTGCGTCGGACGGTGTCCCGTCATGGGACGGGGCAAATCGGGTAGCCCGACTGCCAGAATCACCGGCAACCCTCTTGCCTCAAACGCGTCAATGGTGGCGGCAAGACCCGCCCCCGCGATCGTCGCATTGTCCAGATATGCCACCAGCGGATGCACATCGTCCACCACCGTGCGCGCAGGCACCTCGGCCTTGGAACGTACGATTTCCACACCCAAAGCATAGGGGCCGACGTCCAGCTTTTCGATCCGCACAAAGGCGCGCAGCGCGGGC
The DNA here is from genome assembly GCA_031398405.1 of Rhodobacterales bacterium. Classification (GTDB taxonomy): domain Bacteria; phylum Pseudomonadota; class Alphaproteobacteria; order Rhodobacterales; family Rhodobacteraceae; genus JANNNF01. The sequence goes on from JANNNF010000273.1 coordinate 19,483, forward strand.
GGTTCAGTCAGCACCCTATCGGCCACCCGTTCTGCCAACGTTTCCAACAGGTTCAGCCGTTCGGCGGCAAGTTCGGTCGCAATCGCCTCGGTGATCTTGTCATAAGACAAAATCCGATCCACATCGTCGTCCAGCGGGCTGGTTGCTTCCCGCACCTCCACCACCACGTTGAACCGCAGCCGTTGCGATCGCCCGCGTTCTTGCTGGAAAGCGCCGATATCTGCTTCGACAATGTGATCGCGCAGCGAAATCCGATCATGCGGAACGGCAGGGGCGGTCGCCGCCGACCGGTCTTCGGGATGCGCAAAGGCTAGACGGGTGTCGCTGGTCATCGTGGGCCCCTAAAGCTGCCATCCGAGGCTAAGGATACCCCATCCGCGCCGCCCGCTTTGCCCCAAGGCGGCAGGCAGCGCAACCCGCGCGACATCGCGTGTTACCCGCGGGTCTGGCGGTAAAACAAATGAGCGCCGATTGACGCCGTTCGCGGAAAGCGCTTGGCCCAACCAGGACGCACGCCCTTGGTGTGGAAATGGGTAGCCCCATCGGTCAAGGCGCGTGGGGCCCCGTCCAGCATCACACGGGCAATCCGCTTGGCCCGGTCAAGTGCACCGCGTTCAGCCATAGTATCTGCTCGGCCATCGCAGACGTAGGAAAACTGACATGACCCGCCACCGCGCTGCCCCACCACACCGCAGACTGACTTCGGATAGGCCGGGCTGTCCACCCGGTTCAAAATCACTTCAGCCACAGCGAACTGGCCTTTCAGCGACTCTCCCCGAGCCTCAAAATACAGCGCCTGAGTCAGGCATTGCCATTGTGCGTCGCCCTGCGGGGCCGGCTGGTTTGAAAGCCAACCGACAGAGTACTCAATCCCGGGATCAAGCGTTGCGATCTCTTTCGCCAGCTTGGCCTGCCCCTTGCGGACCATCGCCTTGGTGTTCACGGCTTTCTTTGGCCCTTCGGCCAGCGAGGCGAGTTTCGCCTGCGGCAGCCGTTTCAGTTGCACCCGTTCGGTGCCCAAAAGCGCTGTCATCTCACCCGCCAACCCGCCAATAGGGCTGTTTGACTGGCTGACTGATACATCGGCCAAGGCCGCTCCCGTCAGGGCGATCAGCGCAAATGCGCCCCCCACCCATGTCTGTCGCACGCTCATGCAATTCGTCCTGATCGTTTCAACCTCACCCGCAAACTGACCAAAATTCAGTCAGCACGTGGGCAACAGAGAGGGCGGTTAGACAGAATCGAACCATGCGTCCAGTCTTGCGACAAAAATGTCACGGAAATTTCGGTGACTCTGCGCGAGATTCCGCCGACGCGTGCTTTGTCCAAACCTGACAAGCCTATGGTTTCAAGGGGGAATTTTCGGGAGATTTACATCAGATCAGAGGTGCGGCTCTAGGGGGCGACACTATCTGTACGCTTTTAGATGCCTGCCTGGCATAAACCTAGCGGTTCGATCACGGGTCTGTGACATTCCCCAAAATCAACGTCGGGCGCGGATCATTCAACGCAAGATGAGCCGCTGCCAGCCGCGCCATCGGTACCCGGTAGGGCGAACAGGACACATAATCGAACCCTGCTTTGCGGCAAAACGCGATTGATTCGGGGTTACCTCCGTGTTCACCACAAATGCTCAACGTCAGATCGGCGCGGGTGTGCCGCCCTCGTTCAGCCCCGATCAACAGCAATTCCCCCACCCCATCCACGTCCAGAATATGGAACGGATCTTCGGGGAAAACCCCCTGCTGCACATAAGTATTCATGAATCGCCCGGCATCATCGCGGCTTAAGCCATAGGTCATCTGCGTCAGGTCATTTGTGCCGAATGACAGGAACGCCGCGTGTTGCGCGATCTCGCCCGCCCGCAACGCCGCACGCGGGGTTTCAACCATCACTCCCAATTTGAAATTGAAATCCGCCTTCGCCTTGCTCCGCACCATAGCCGCCACGGCATCAACGCGGGCCTTGACCAACTCTACCTCACGCCGGGCTGACACCAGCGGGATCATGATTTCCGGCACCACTGGCGCCCCCCGGCGCGCGCTTTCAATCGTCGCCTCAAAGATCGCCTGCGCCTGCATATCGTAAATCTCGGGCAGCACGACGCCAAGCCTGACCCCCCTCATGCCCAGCATCGGGTTTACCTCTGACAGCGCCTCGGCCCGCCGCGTCACTTCAGACAGCGGGCGGTCCAAAGCCTCGGCCAACTCCTTCAACCCCTCACGGGTATGCGGTAGAAATTCATGCAATGGCGGATCGAAAAGCCGGATGCAGACCGGCAATCCCTGCATAATTTCAAATAGTTGCACAAAATCTTCGCGCTGCATCGGCAGCAA
>JANNNF010000287.1:0-6778 GCA_031398405.1 Rhodobacterales bacterium
GTCGGCCTCCAGCAGCGCCACATCTACTCCGACGTAAGGTGCCAGGTCGGTCTTGTTGACCACCAGCAGATCAGACCGCGTGACCCCCGGGCCCCGCTTGCGCGGAATGTCCTGACCGGCTGCAGTATCAATGACATAGATGGTGATATCGGCCAGTTCCGGGCTGAAGGTCGCGGCCAGATTATCCCCGCCGCTTTCAATTAGGATCAGGTCCAGACCGGGATGGTTCGCGCGCAGTTCGGCGATGGCAGCAAGATTGATGCTGGCATCCTCTCGGATTGCAGTATGCGGGCAGCCCCCGGTTTCTACCCCCCGGATACGGTCGATCGGCAGCACTTGTGCGCGCATCAGGTATTCGGCATCCTCGCGTGTGTAGATGTCGTTGGTGATCACTGCCATCGAACAGCGATGCGCCAGCGCACGGCACAACTGTTCGGTCAGCGTGGTTTTGCCAACGCCGACAGGACCGCCGATGCCAACGCGCAAAGGGCCAGATGTCATGTCTTGAATATCCTTACATCCATGGTTTCATGCTGCATCGCCGCCATATCGGCGCGAAAGGTGCCGCTGGTGATATCGTCAAGGCTGGCCCTGTCCGCCTGATCGGCAAGGGCGGTGATCAGTGGATGCAGGGCCTGCAGCACCGCCTGCCCCTCGGTCTGCCCAAGCGGCACAAAGCGCACGGCGACAGAGACGAGGTTGGCGGCAAAGCTGTGCAGATACAGGGTGATAACTTGCGCAGCGGGCAGATGCAGCGTCTGAGCTGCCTGCCCTACGGCAATGGGCAAAGGCCGGGGCGCATAGGCCTGGCCGGTCAGCACCGCTGTCGCACGGGCAAAGGCCGCACCTTGTTGCAGGGTTTCCGACAGCCGCTCGGCACTGGGCGCAAGCGCGCGGGCAAGCGATGTGAGGGCATCCAGATCGGTACCGGGGCGCAGCGCGTGGGCTAGCAAAATCGCATCTTGCCGCCCCGCACCATAGCGCAGGACCTGGGTCAGCCATGACCGCACGTCTGCCGCAGTCTTCACCTCGCCCGAAGCAACAAACACCTCAAACCCATGCGAATAGGCAAATCCACCCGTGGGAAAGGCAGGCGACAGCCATTGCACAAGGCTTAGCAGGCTTTGGCTATCCTGCATGGGGGAACAGCGGTGCATGATCATGCCCCATGGTGCGGCCAAGGCCGTATGCACCGCCTTCGGGGGTGAAGGGCTCCATCCGAAAGGTCACGGTGGCCCCCAATTGACGCAACATCGCCTCCAGCACATGGTCATGCCGGATCAGCAACCGTTCAGGTTCAATCTGACAAGGCGTATGGCGGTTGCCGATGTGCCAAGCCAGACGCGCCAAATCGCCGGTCACAACCAACACGGGTTCCTCGGCGGCAATCACCTCGATCATACGGCCATCCACCAGCATGAACGCGTCGCCTTGATCGACGGAAACCGTCTCCATCAAGCTGACCAGAAACCCTTCGTCGTGCACTGTCACCAACCGTTTGCGGCGCAAGAAACGCTCGTCATAGGACAGCACCACAAGGTCATAGGCACCCGTCCAACTGCCTTTGCGGTGCAGGGAATGGGCGGCGGGAAGATCGGGCATTTTGGTGGCCTTGGGTTAGCGATTCGTTAGGAAGGATACGGCAGTCTGGCGAAGCAAATAGGGGCAACGGAGGCTTGGATGCACAAGATGGACTCGGTGGATGAACTGGCTGATATCAGGGGCGAAATTGCAAGGCTCGAACTGCGGGCGGCCAAATTGCGCGGGTTGATCCTTGCCGCGCCCGAGGACGCGCAAGGCCGCTGGCACCGGGCCGAGGTGACGCAGACGCGGAGGATGGTATTTGACATCAGCCTGCTGCCGGATGCTGTGCGCAACAACCCGCTGTATTGGCAAGAACGCATCACCCAAGTGGTAAAATGCGTGGCGGTGCATACCCGGCCGCAGACGAGACCGGGTTGGCCTATCCGGCGCGAGATTGGGGTGGGGCTGCATTGATCAGAACAGGAAATACCGCTGCGCCAGCGGCAATTCTCGCGCGGGATCACAGGTCAGCAAGATGCCGTCCGCACGCACTTCATAGGTTTCGGCGTCTACCTCAATCTGTGGGGTCGCATTGTTCAGCCGCATGTCAGCCTTGCCGATTCCGCGTGTGCCCTGCACAGCCAGCGTGGATTTGGCCAACCCTAGTTTACCTGCAATATCGTCGTCCTGTGCCGCTTGACTGGTAAAGATCACCGCATTGCGTTCCACGCTGCGCCCGAAAGCCCCGAACATTGGCCTTGTGAACACCGGCTGTGGCGTGGGGATCGACGCGTTGGGATCGCCCATCTGCGCCACCATGATGATGCCGCCGATCAGCACCATCTCGGGCTTGGCCCCAAAAAACTCGGGCGACCACAGCACCAGATCGGCGCGTTTGCCAACCTCGATGCTGCCGATGTGCTGGCTGATGCCATGCGCCACCGCCGGGTTGATGGTGTACTTGGCGATATATCGTTTGACGCGGGCGTTGTCGTTGTGGCCAACCTCGCCCTCCATCCGGCCCCTTTGCTGGCGCATCTTGTGGGCGGTTTGCCAGGTACGGGTGATCACCTCACCGATACGGCCCATTGCCTGACTGTCGGAGCTGATGATCGAAAACGCGCCCAAGTCGTGCAGGATGTCTTCTGCCGCAATCGTCTCACGCCGGATGCGGCTTTCGGCAAAGGCCACATCCTCAGGCACGCGGCGATCAAGGTGATGGCAGACCATCAGCATGTCGAGGTGTTCTTCGATGGTGTTGACCGTGTAGGGCATCGTCGGGTTGGTCGAACTGGGGATTACGTGGCCTTGCGACACCACCTTGATGATATCGGGCGCATGGCCGCCCCCCGCCCCTTCGGTGTGAAAGGCGTGGATGGTGCGGCCACGGATCGCGCCAAGGGTATTCTCTACAAATCCGCTCTCGTTCAGTGTGTCGGTGTGGATCATCACCTGAACATCCATTGCGTCAGCCACCGTCAGGCAGCAGTCGATCGCGGCGGGGGTGGTGCCCCAATCTTCGTGCAGTTTTAGTGCACAAGCCCCGGCGCGGACCATTTCTTCCAGTGCCGCCGGCAGGCTGGAGTTGCCCTTGCCCGAAATTCCCACGTTGATCGGCAGGGCGTCAAACGACTGCATCATCCGGCCGATGTGCCAGGGCCCCGGCGTGCAGGTGGTGGCCAGCGTGCCATGCGCAGGGCCGGTGCCACCGCCCAGAATGGTGGTGATACCGGAATGAAGCGCATCGTCAATCTGCTGTGGGCAGATGAAATGGATGTGCGCGTCAAAACCGCCTGCAGTCAGAATCCGGCCTTCGCCCGCGATGATCTCAGTCCCCGGGCCGATAACCACGTCTACGCCGGGCTGGGTATCGGGATTGCCAGCCTTGCCGATCTTCGCAATCCGCCCGTCACGCAGGCCCACGTCGGCCTTGTAGATGCCAGTGTAATCGACGATCAGCGCATTGGTGATCACCGTATCCATCGACCCTTGCGCCCGGGTTATCTGGCTTTGCCCCATGCCATCGCGAATGACCTTGCCTCCGCCGAACTTGACCTCCTCGCCGTATGTGGTGAAATCGCGCTCCACCTCGATGATCAGGTCAGTGTCGCCAAGACGGACCCGGTCCCCGGTGGTGGGGCCGAACATGCTGGCGTAGGCGGCACGGGAAATCAGGGCGGGCATCGGGCTCTCCAGCTTGTTTGGGGTGGCCCGGACCAAGCCGGGCCAGACGTTTGGCACTTGCAGCGGTGCGCCGCGTGATGGGCTTAAGTGTTGCACCGCCTATGGCCGCAGAGGTGGCCCCACCCGCCACAGGCCCATCATGCCAAACGTGCGCTTGGCGATCACCATTTGCGCCTCAGCCAGCACGATGCCCATCTTCATCGACTGGCGGATCGCGTCGATGGGGGCTGTTTTGCGGGTCGTCATCGTCTCCTTTCAGGCCAGAAACCGCGCGTCAGGCTCTACCTGCATGGCGGTCGCAAGCGCGTTGGTCTGGGCCGCCATGGCAATCACCGCCAGCAGTTCACCATGCTGCGCAGGGGTCATGCCTTTGGCACGGGCGGCGGCAGTGTGGCTGTGAACGCAATAGGTGCAGCCATTGGCCACTGAGACTGCAATATAAATCAACTCTTTGACCAGCGGATCAAGGCTGCCCGGCCTCATCACTTCCTGCGCCCGTTCCCAGGTGCTGCGCAACTGTGCAGGGTCTGTGGCCAAGGCCCGCCAGAAATTGTTCACATAATCGGTCTGCCGCTTTGCCCGGATATCGTCGAAAACGGCGAGGGCCTCGGCCCCCGCCTCCTCGTCCGACAAAATCGGAACGGTGCCCATCAGATCACCGCCATCACACGCGCAGGACCGCCGGTACCAGTCTTGTGCTTGGGTGCGCCGATAAAGATGGTCGCGCCCTTGGCGGGCAGTTGCTCGACGTTGGCAAGGTTTTCAATGCCGAACCGCCCCCCCGGCAGCCAGCTGAAATGCACCGCAAAATCGGCCGAATTGCCGGGGTCGAGCGACAGCGTATCGACCGCAATGCTGGCCACATTCAGACCTGCAAGCATATCTGTCGCGGCCTTGGAAAAGCCAGGGAAGGCCAGCTTGCCATCGGCCGTATTGCGGAATTCGGGGGTGCCGAGTTTCGGGCTCCACCCCGAGTTCATCGCAACGCAAGACCCAGCCGGAATATCGCCATTGGCGGAAACCCACGCTTCGATATCGGCGGGTTCCAGCATGGCATTCGGGTCATCCTTGGCCTTGGCGGTGATGTCGATGACGCACAGCGGGCACATCAACTGTTCGACCGCCAGATCCGCCACCGATGTGCCATTCTCGCTGAAATGCAGCGGCGCGTCGATGTGGGTGCCGGTGTGTTCAAAAATCGTCAACTTCCACAGCTGATAACCAGAATCAGCAAATTTCACTGCGGGCTCATAGATGATGCCCGGATCGCCGCCAAACGTTGGAAACGTGCCATCATAGGCGTGGGTCAGATCCACCACTTTGCCGCTGGATTGCGCAAGGGCGGGTTTGGCAGTGACAAGGGCAGAGGCCATTACCGCCGCCGTCGTGGCGGCAGCCCCGGTGAACAAGGACCGACGCGACAGCATCGAGGATTTGACAGATTCAATCAGACACGCATCGCACATGAAAAGTCTCCCGGTTTTGTGCACGGGGCTGGGGTTTGCCGCAGCCCTCGTGGTTTATGGCGCGCCAGTGGCGGGCCGCCCCTGTCAGCGTTTCATTTTACCCGGGCCTGCGTCAAGCCTGTGTCAGCCATCCAGCGCACCCATTACTTTGGCGTTGAAACCATACACGACCCGCAAGCCCAGCAGCGGCACCAAAGACACTTCGCGCGTCTGGCCCGGTTCAAACCGCACTGCCGTTCCAGCCGCAATATCCAGCCTTTTGCCCCGCGCCGCAGCCCGGTCAAAATCAAGCCCCGGATTGGTTTCGGCAAAGTGGTAGTGTGACCCGACCTGCACCGGGCGGTCGCCGGTATTGGCGACGAGCAACACCGTCACGGGCGCACCATCATTCAACACGATATCGCCCTCGGCCGGAAACACCTGTCCCGGTATCATTTGCGGCCTCGTATTTTCGCCAGAGTCAGGCCGCCCAACAGCCCGATCGCCGCCGCGATCATCCAGCCGTATTGGATGCCATGCGGGTGCGGGTGAAAACCGTCATGCGCCATCACAGGGGTGGCAAAGGTCAGGCTGGCGGCAAGGATGCGGGTCATTTAAAGCCTTTCAACGAATGGGGTGATGCACGGTGACAAGCTTGGTGCCATCGGGAAAGGTCGCCTCGACCTGCACCGAGTGGATCATCTCGGCGATGCCCGACATACACTGATCTTCGGTGATAACATGGGCGCCCGCCTCCATCAGGTCAGCCACGGACCGGCCATCGCGTGCGCCTTCCACAACGAAATCAGTAATCAGCGCAATAGCTTCGGGGTGGTTCAGCGCAACGCCACGCGCAAGGCGCCCCCGCGCCACCATGGCGGCGACACTGATCAGCAGTTTGTCCTTTTCACGCGGGGTCAGGTTCATCTTGCGCCTTTACAACTGCCAGACACGGGGCAAGGGCACCTGCCGCAAGGCCGCCAGCACCCGCACAATCTGCCGCCGCAGAGGCCAGCCATCGGCAGCCATCAGGCGCACCGTCAGCTTGCCATCAAAGGCCGAAGCACCTGATTGCACCCCCGGTTCGGCCAACGCGTCGCGCACCACCGTCAGCGCATCGCCTGCCCCATCCGCCACCATCACCAAAGATGCAAAGCACCGCGCGCCGCCCAAGACCGCGTGGCCCGCAGCTAGGCAATCGTCGGTCAGCAGCAGCGGTTCCACCATCACCGTGCTGCCTGCCCGCCTGATCTCGCGTCGGTCGCTGAAATGCAACTGGCCTACGGTTTCCCCCATGGCAGCCCGACCGAGGATCACCGCCTCCAGCGCCAGACACCCGGCACCGCGCGCAAGGTCAATTGTGGTGCGCCGGTCCACCGAGGCCGCATCAAACAGAATGGTTTCCTGCGGCAACCAATCCACCCAGCCCCCCTGCCCGACGGACAGGTCCACGTTCACGCGCGCAGAACCGCCGCCCGCTTTATAGGCACGCTCCGCCGTTTGCGTGGTGGCCACAGCCCGCGTGCCATCACCCAGACACAACGCGTACGACAGCCTGTCACCGCCCGTCAAACCCCCGGAGGTGTTCAGAAAAACCACTTCCGGTATGTCACCCACATGCGGCA
>JANNNF010000293.1:0-2924 GCA_031398405.1 Rhodobacterales bacterium
TTGCGACCGGGTTTTGGTGATGTACAAGGGCAAGATTGTAGAGGAACTTGCCGCCCGCGACCTTTTGCACGCAAAACACCCCTATACCCAAGGCCTGCTGAACTGCCTGCCCCGCATTGGCGGGCCACGCGGCCCCCTGCCCGGTCTGGACCGCAACGCAGAGTGGGCCCAATGACCCTGATCGAGATTGATAACCTGTCGGTAACCTACAGGTCGAAAGGCCGCAGCGTGAAGGCGGTCGAAGGCGTGTCGCTGCGGGTGGATGCACAAGAAAGCTACGGGCTGGTCGGCGAAAGCGGGTCGGGCAAATCCACCATCCTGCGCGCGATCTGCGGGTTGGCCCCGGTGTCGGGCGGCACAATCCGGATCGATGGCAAGCCTATTCCCACCCCGCGCGGCGTGGCCTTTGCGGCGCAGGTGCAGATGGTGTTCCAGGACCCCTACGCCAGTCTGCACCCTCGCCACACCATCGACCGCACTCTGTCAGAACCGCTCGCCATCCACCGCATTGGCAATACCGATCAACGGGTTATGCAGGCCTTACGCGATGTGGGCCTGCCGATGTCGTTTCGCTTTCGCTATCCGCACCAGTTGTCGGGCGGGCAGCGCCAACGTGTCGCCATCGCCCGGGCACTGATGCTGCAGCCGCAGATTTTGCTGCTGGATGAACCCACAAGCGCGCTGGACGCCTCTGTTCAGGCCGAAACCCTGAACTTGCTGAACCGGCTTCGGGCAGAACGCGGCCTGACCTTCTTGATGGTCAGCCATGACCTCGCCGTCATCGACCATATGTGCGACCGGATTCTGGTGATGCAAAATGGAAAAGCAGTGGAAGAATTGGCTCGGGCAGACCTTGCAGGGGCCGCCATGAAAACCGACTATGCCCGCAGTCTGTTCAACGCCAGCGCCGACCGGATGCTGGAAGGGTGATGCGGAAAAGCGTGAGCCGGTTTTCCGCATCGATCAAGCGACCACGTAAAGTTACGCTGAAGGACCACGCATGATACCTGTTTTCGATGGCCACAATGACCTGCTGCTGCGCCTGCACAACGCGCCAGAAAAGCGCGCGGAAATCTGGCTGACGGGCGAAGGAAAAGGCCATCTGGACCTGCCCCGGATGAAGGCAGGCGGCTTTGCGGGCGGCTTTTTCGCGATCTACATCCCCTCGCCTATTGCCCATGACGCAGCCGATTACATGGCTGCGATGGAAAACCCACCCTACAATCTGCCGCTGCCCGGCCTGATCGGCACCTTTCTGGCGCAACCCGTGGCCCTGTCGATGGCAGGCTTGCTGCACTGGATGGAGCGCGCGTCAGAGGGCCAGTTCAAGGTTTGCACCACGGTTGCCCAGATTCGAATGTGTATTGCCCAAGGCGTGGTCGCAGGCATCATGCACATGGAAGGTGCAGAAGCCATTGGCGAGGATCTGGACGCGCTTTACCTGTTCCACTCCATGGGGTTGCGATCCCTCGGCCCGGTCTGGTCGCGCCCCACGGTGTTTGGCCATGGTGTCCCTTTCCGCTTTCCCGGCAGCCCTGATACCGGTCTTGGCCTGACGCCTGCGGGCAAAGACCTGATCCGCACCTGTAATGAGCTGCGCGTGATGATCGACCTGTCGCACATCAACGAGGCTGGATTTGATGACGTAGCCCGCCTGTCGGATGCGCCACTGGTTGCCACCCATTCCAACGCCCATGCCGTCACGCCCAGCACCCGTAACCTGACCGACCGCCAGCTAAAGATGATCCGCGACAGCAGGGGGATGGTCGGACTGAACTATGCCACCTCTTTCCTGCGCCGCGACGGTCGGCAATCGCCCGACATGGGGTGGGAAGATGTGCTGGCTCATCTGGATCACCTGATCGAGACGTTGGGTGAAGATCACGTTGGCCTCGGGTCCGACTTTGACGGAGCGACAATCCCCAATGGCATCGGCGATGTCAGCGGCCAGCCCGCGCTGGTGGATGCGATGCGCGCGCATGGCTATGACGAGGCGCTGTTGACCAAGCTCTGCCACGGCAACTGGCTGGCATTGCTCGACCGCACATGGGGCATGTGATGGACCTGACCGCCGCCTTTGCCGCGATTGACACAGCCAACGCCGCCGACCCCAAGTTGGAGGAGGGCCGTCCCTTCGCCCTGCTGTATGGCGAGCGTATGACGGCCGAACTGAACCGGCTGTTCCCGGATGCGTCCGATGTTTTACAAATCGCCAGCCGGGGCCAGCACGTCGAACGCTGGCTGCTGCCCCGCACCGACTACCCCGACGGCAAGGCGGGCTATTACGCGTGGCGTCAGGAACAGGGGCGCCGTCATGGTGCCCGCGTGGCGGGGATCATGGCGGATGCGGGCTACGGCGAAGCTGACCAAATCCGCGTTGGCGTGCTGCTGCGCAAGGAAGGCATCAAGCGTGACGCCGAGGTGCAGGCACTGGAGGATGTGATCTGCTTTACCTTCCTGCGCTGGTACTTTGCCGATTTCGCAAGCACGCGTTCTGAACAAGAAGTCCTTGATATCGTTACTAAAACCGCGCGAAAAATGTCTGCCGAAGGCCGCGCGGGGGTGCTGACAGAATTTGCGTTGCCCGCTGCGTTGGCCGATGCGGTGCGCGGAGTTTCCGCTTAACGCGGGGTGATCTTCAGCCAGATGCCTTCCTTGGCCCGCACCGTCAGATGCGCGACGGGCACTGGCACACGGCCCTCGATCACCTCAAACCGGAACGCTCGCACCAGTTGCGCCAGCAGCAAAGTGCCCTCCACCATCGCAAAGCCCGCCCCGGTGCAGACCCGCGGACCCGATGAGAACGGCATGTAGGCATCGCGCGCGCAGGCCCGGTTTTCCTCGGTCTGCCAACGGTCGGGATCAAAGCCATCGGCGTTCTGCCAAAGGCGTTCGTGGCGGTGCAGGTGCCAAGGCGACAGCAC
>JANNNF010000311.1:0-5100 GCA_031398405.1 Rhodobacterales bacterium
GCTCGCCGCCCATCTCGATATTGCCCAAAGCCTTGGGTGCTGCAGGATCGGTGATATCCACCAGACCGATCACACCCAGAGGGCTGTCAGTATACACCAGCGTCATGCCATCCTCCGACGCCGCAATGATCTCCGCGCTGGTCGCGCGCGCCTGATCTTCCCCCGCGGCCATGTTCAAGGGCGTCGCAAAGCTGGCGATGCGGTTGAACATCATTTCAGCATGGGCAGGCATGGCCACGCTCAGCGCAAGCACCGAGGTCAGGCAAAGGGGACGAAACATGGGGGGATCCTTGGCAAGAGAACGTTGCTCCGTCCCATGCCCGCTTTAAGTAACGCCCCTATGTCTGCGGCATGACAGTTTGGCGACAGGAATTCCGGCTCATTTGATTAAAATTTGCTTTCACATTGGCACAAGTATCCCACGGGGGTCTGGGGGTGTGAAACCCCCAGTCCGCCCTCTACCTCAGCCGACCACGTTAAACTCCGGCCCGTACGGATAGTGCGTAATGTCCTCGGGCGCATCGTCTGTCACAACAAAGATATCATGCTCCCTGTACCCACCCGCCCCTGGTGCCCCGTGCGGAATGGTCAGCATCGGCTCCATGCTTATCACCATGCCGGCTTCCAGCACCGTGTCGATGTCTTCGCGCAGTTCCAGCGCCGCTTCGCGGCCATAGTAATGCGAAAGAATACCGAAAGAATGGCCATAACCGAAGGTTCGGTATTGCAGCATCTGCCGTTCAGCAAGGAAGTCGTTGATCTTGGCGGTAATATCCGCACAAGACGCGCCGGGCCGCAGCAGGGTCATGCCATATTCATGCGCAGCGATATTGGCTTGCCACACATGCAGGGATGCGGCATCCACCTCACCCACAAACATCGTGCGCTCCAACGCGGTGTAATAGCCGCTGATCATCGGAAAGCAGTTCAGCGACAAGATATCGCCACGCTGCAGCTCTCGGTTTGTCACCGGGTTATGCGCCCCATCGGTGTTCAGTCCGGACTGGAACCAGACCCAGGTATCGCGGTATTCGGCATCCGGGAAGCGTTTGGCAATCTCGCGCTCCATCGCATCTCGCCCCGCCATGGCGACCTCCAACTCGGTCGCCCCCACCCGCACCGCATCGCGGATCGCGTAGCCGCCCACATCAGCCACATTGGCGCCATGCTTGATAAGCGCAATCTCGGCAGGGCTTTTCATCATCCGCTGCTGCATCGTCGCGGGCGCGATATCCATGCCGCGTTTGGGTTGCAAAAAGCTGTTCAGTTTCTCCGCCCGCTCCATCGTCAGATGGTCGGCCTCGACCCCAATCGCGCGCCCTGTGCCCGTCACCGACACCACCGCGCGCCAGAAATTGTCGCGCTGCCAGTCGGTATAGGTGATGTTGTCGTCAATGCTGCGCCGCCACGGCTGGCCCGCATCAATCCCGGCGCTGATCGTCACGCACGCTGTGGCCGTAACCACGCACGCATAAGGGCGACCAAAGCTGCAATAGAGAAAACCAGAGTAGTAGGCGACGTTGTGCATTGATGTCAGCACGATGGCATCAAGGCTGTGCAGTTCCATGATGTCCCGCAAACCCGCCAGACGGTCGGCATATTCATCGTCAGCAAAGGGAAGGGCGTGCTTGGTGCCACCATTGTGGACGCGGGAAAATTCGGGGCGCGACACGTGAACATTGGGAAGTGTCATATCAGACCTCATCATGGGGGTCTGGCGCATGGCACCCGGACCCCGAAAGATCCCGGCGTGCAGGACGACAGCAGCCGGGGCTGCAAGCGGCGGGGCACCATTCATGTCGGGGTGGCCCTGTGACGACGCCATCGCCACGGCTTGCGGCCAAGATGCCTGTGGGACCATGTTTTGGCAAGCAGGCAGTTGCCGAACGCTTCGCCGTCAGCCTAGCCTCGCGCAATGGCGCGGCGGCGTTTTCTGGCACTGACGCGCAGGTTCGCCGTACACGCGGCGCCATGCCCGCTACCGGCGTGACAGAGGTCCGGCTGGCAGGCGGTGCTGACCGCGGAAAGGTCACCTTGCTGAAGACCGCGGCCAACCAGAACACCGCCAACGTCCTGCGGTAACGGTTAAACTGACCGGGTGATCCCGCCATCCACCCGCAGGTTTTGCCCGGTGATATAGCCCGCTCCGTCAGACGCAAGGAAGCTGACTGTTGCCGCAATCTCGGCAGCCCGCCCATAGCGGCCCATCGGAATGCGGGCGCGGAATTCTTCCTTCTCGGGCAGGCTGTCGATGAACCCCGGCAGCACGTTGTTCATGCGGATGCCTTGAGGCGCGTATGTGTCGGCAAACAGCTTGGTGAAGGCCGCCAGACCTGCGCGCGCAACGCCCGAAGTGGGAAACAACGGATCGGGTTCAAACGTCGCAAAGGTGGTGATGTTGATGATCGACCCGCCGTTCCCTTGCGCCTGCATGATGGGCGTCACAAGGCGGGTGGGGCGCACAGCGGACAGGAAATAGATGTCGATCCCCTGATGCCAGCCTTCGTCAGTGATCTCTAACAATGGCGCGCGCGGGCCGTGGCCTGCGCTGTTCACCAGCACGTCGATCCGGCCAAACCGCGTCATGGTGGCTTCGACCAAGCGCTTTACATCGTCGTTCGACTGGTTCGACCCTGTCACGCCGACCCCGCCCAAAGCGGCCGCCAAAGCCTCACCCTTGCCGGATGACGACAAGATCGCCACCGCAAAGCCATCCTCCGCCAGCCTGCGCGCCGCAGCAGCCCCCATTCCCGAACCGCCTGCCGTGATCACAGCTACCTTTTGCATCATACCCCCCTACCAGCGCGTCAACGCAGCCTCGTCCGAGTCTTTGGCCGCGACCCAAACCGCGCCCTCGGCCGTCATTTCCTGTTTCCAGAAAGGCGCGCGGGATTTCAGGTAATCCATCAAAAAATCAGCCGCCGCAAACGCATCTGCCCGGTGCGCGGACGCCGTCGCCACCATCATGATCGGTTGACCAACAGCCAGCAGGCCAAAGCGATGAATGACCAGCGCATCCAGCAGCGCCCACCTGTCCGCCGCCTGATCCATCATCGCGGCAATCGCTTTTTCGGTCATGCCTGGGTAGTGTTCAATCTGCATGGCGGACACACCGCCCGTGCCGCGCACCAGCCCGGTAAAGGTGACAATCGCCCCCGCGCCCGCCAGACCCGCGGCGAAACTGTTCGCCTCGCCCCCGGGATCAAACGCGTCGGCCTGCACCAGAACCCGCATGTCAGCCGCCCGTCATGGGGGGGAAAAACGCTACTTCCCGCACCCCGGCCAAAGGCGCATCGAACGACGACAGTTCCTGATCCACCGCCACACGCAACGATGCGAGGTCGGAAAACGCCATCGCATATCGGTCTTCGCGGGCGGACAATTCGGCCACCAGACCCGCCACCGTCTGCGCCTGCGTCGAAACCTTCTCTCGCGGCACCCCAATGCGTTCGCGCACCCAGGCGAAGTACAAAACGTCGATCATTTGGCATCTTCCCGCAGGAACGGCAGGGATTTGCGAAAGTAATCCCAGCCCGTCAACGCCGTCAGGATGGCGGCCAGCCAGATCAGCGCCAGCCCAACAATGGTGGCATAGGACGAACAGCCCCGAGCCCCGCAGGACCGGATTGGGTCTGCCAAGCCTTGCGTCACCAGCACAGCGTATTCATCAGTGGTCAGACCCTGCCGGGCGATGCCTTCAATATGTTCCAGCCCGGTGCCCAGAAACAGCACCGCAATCGCCACCATCTGCGCCGTGGTTTTCCACTTGGCCAGCTTGGTCACTTTCAAAAGCCCCGCCTTTGCCCCCAGAAATTCCCGCAGACCAGACACGAAGACTTCGCGGAACAAGATCACCGTCACCGGCAGGATCAGCCACGGGTTCATGCCCGAATAGCCTGTGATGATCACCAAGGCGATCACCACCATCGCCTTGTCGGCAATCGGGTCCATCATGGTGCCGAATTTGCTTTCCTGCTTCCACAGCCGCGCCAGATAGCCGTCAAACCAATCCGTTAAGGCTGCAGTCACAAACAGCGTCAGGGCGAACCAATCGGCATAGGGGCGATGGAAATACAAAAACATCAGGGCGACGCCGGGGGCGGCAATCAGCCTCAGGACAGTCAGGATATTGGGCAACGTCCACTTCATGGCCAAGTGGTAGCCAATCTGCGCGGCGGGGGGAAGGGCCGACTTGCCCCCCGCCGACCTGCGTCAGTATTTGGCCGGCACATACAACTCGGGTGGCAGCACGGCACGCTCGTAGTCAGGGTTGAACACGCGGTCGGGCAGCACGATATCATCATGCGGAACGGGGCCGTAGGGGAACAGGCCCAGCAGATGGTCGATGCAATTCAGCCGCGCGCGTTTCTTGTCATTGCCCTCGACGATGTACCAGGGGGCCTCTGGAATGTTGGTGCGGGCCATCATTTCTTCCTTGGCCTTGGTGTACTGTTCCCACCGCACGCGGGCCTGCAGGTCCATCGGCGACAGTTTCCACTGTTTCATCGGGTCATGGATGCGCATCAGGAAACGCATCTGCTGTTCTTCATCTGTGATGGAAAACCAGTACTTCACCACCTTGATCCCCGACCGCACCAGCATGCGTTCAAACTCGGGTGCGTCGTTGAAGAACTGCTCGACCTGATCTTCGTCGGCAAAGCCCATCACGCGTTCCACGCCGGCGCGGTTGTACCAACTGCGGTCGAACAGCACCATCTCTCCGCCCGCTGGCAAGTGAGGGACATAGCGTTGGAAATACCATTGGGTTTTTTCGCGGTCAGACGGCGCAGGAAGCGCGACCGACCGCACCACACGGGGGTTCAGCCGTTGCTGGATGCGCTTGATCACGCCGCCCTTGCCGGCGGAATCGCGCCCCTCAAAGATCACCACGACGCGTTCCTTGTGGTAAGACACCCAATCTTGCAGCTTGATCAGTTCAGACTGCAACCGGATCAGTTCAGTCAGATAGGTGCGGCTGGCCAGCGCCTTGGGGTGATGGATCTTGTAGATCCGCCCGATCTCGCGCGACAGGGTCGCGTCCTCCAGCTCCAGCTCGTAGTCCTCATCCAGCATGTCAGCCAGCTCATCCGCCAACCAATC
>JANNNF010000313.1:0-2078 GCA_031398405.1 Rhodobacterales bacterium
GCCACCGCCCCCTTGCCGCCCACTCTGACTGGCCTGACCGCCGCCACGCTGGTGGAGACGTCCGGAGGCTGGGTTACGGCATCGACCTTGCGGGTCAGTTCAACTGTACAGACACTGGATGGCGGGGCAGTGCGGATCGCGGCCATCGACCGCCAAACCCTGCCTGTGGCCACCGCGCTGATCCACTTGCCGGGGGGGGTGTTGGACAATTGCACCGACCTGCTGCTGTTGCCACGGCAGATGCTGCTGATTGACACGCTTGGCACCGATGAAGCCCCCTATGCGCTGACCTCGGCCGCGTCGTTGTTGGGGCTGCCTGGCGTGACCTTGCGCAAATCGACCCACCCGGTTGAGGTGATCACGCCTATGTTCGCCTCCGAAGAAGCCGTCTGGGCCAATTCCGGTGTTCTGTTCCACTGCCGCGGCATCCAATCCGAGCCCAGCTTTTTCCCGCAGTTTAGTACTGCGCAGGCCAAAGCCTTGCTGGCCTGCCGCGCCCAGCTTGCCGCGTGACAGGGGCATCTGGACTTTGGCTGTGCCACCCCCTATCTCAGATCCATCATGGTAGAAAAATCAGACCCCAACTCCAAACTCATCGCAGAAAACCGCAGGGCGCGGTTCGACTATGCGATTGAGAGCGATATCGAGGCAGGCATAATCCTGCTGGGGTCTGAGGTCAAAAGCCTGCGCCAAGGCGGGTCGAACATTGCCGAAAGCTATGCAAGCGTTGAAGGCGGCGAGTTGTGGTTGATCAATGGTTACATCGCGCCTTACATGCAGGCCAAAACCTGGGGCCATGACGAGCGGCGCCACCGCAAGTTGCTGGTGTCGCGCAAGGAAATGTCCCGCCTGTGGAACGCGACTGCGCGTGAAGGCATGACCATCGTGCCCTTGAAGATGTATTTCAACGAACGCGGCATCGTGAAGCTGAAGATCGGCATCGCCAAGGGTAAAAAGCTGGCGGACAAGCGTGAAACCTCGGCCAAACGCGATTGGGATCGCCAGAAAGCCCGGATCATGAAGCAGGGTCATCAGGGGCTGTAAAGCTGCCGACACCGCCTGCTCTTTTCAGATCAGCGCTAGCGTCTGGGTTTTGCATACGATTAATTCAGCAAGGTTGTATCCGGTGACTGTTCCGCCACCTTCCCCCTACCCGGACGTGGCCAGATGGCCAATGAACGGCGGGAGCAAAAGCCGGTAAGAGCCACGGGGAAACCCACTCGCAGACCGGCGGAACAAGGGAAAAGGTGCAAATTATGGACCTGATCATTCAACTGATTGCAGGTGCTTTGGGCGGCAACGTGGCAGGGGCTGCGTTGAAGAACCTTAGCCTCGGGACTCTTGGCAACACGATTGTCGGTGGTCTGGGCGGCGGTCTTTTTGGCCAGATGCTCGCGATGCTGGGCGTAGGCGGGATTGCTTCCAGCACCGCGGCTGCGGGTGGGCTGGATATCGGGTCGATCATTGGCTCGCTGACCGCGGGCGGGGTAGGTGGCGGCATGCTTGTGGCGATTGTCGGCGTGCTGAAGAATGTGCTGGCCAGGAAGTAAACTGCGTGAGCAAGATTATTGCGTGCGCGTGCCTTCAACAGCGTCCGCGCCGCACAAGCGGTCTTGCCACCCTTGCGTTGCCCGATATATCCGGGGTCAGTGCCGCGAGGAGCCGAAGATGACCCCGTCCCCGATTGACGATCCCAAAACGCTGGTGTCCACCGACTGGCTGGCTGCCCACCGGGGCGATCCCGACCTGCGTATTGTGGATGCCTCATGGTATATGCCCGATGCCGGCCGCGATGCGGCGTCGGAATACCGCGCCGCCCACATTCCGGGCGCGCGGTTCTTTGACATTGACGAAATCAGCGACCATCGGTCCACCCTGCCCCACATGGCCCCGCCGCCAGAAAAGTTCATGTCGCGGATGCGCGCCATGGGGATTGGCGACGGGCATCAGGTGGTGGTTTATGACGGCATGGGCGTTTTCAGCGCCGCGCGGGTCTGGTGGACCTTCCGGTTGATGGGGAAGATGGACGTGGCCGTGCTGGATGGAGGTTTGCCCAAGTGGGTGGCCGAGGGGCGCGA
>JANNNF010000357.1:0-2059 GCA_031398405.1 Rhodobacterales bacterium
GACCGGTTCGCGCGCGGCCTGCCCGAAGATGTGCGGCGCACCCGGCGGTTCAGCTATTCCGCCGGTCTGCTTGACCTGATGCAGGCCTATGCCCGGCTGCGCACCCGCGACGAATTCCGCCCCTTCGTGATGGACCGCGACCATGTGTTCACCATGGAACAGGCGCTGGACAGAATGCGCGGGCTGATCGGCTACATGGGGGAATGGGCTGACCTGACCACCTATCTGCCCGATGGCTGGGACGGCCACCCGATGCGCCGCAGGTCCGCCACCGCCGCCCATTTCGCCGCTGTGCTGGAACTGGCCAAACGGGGGCAGGTGACCTTGCGCCAGGGCGACAGTTTCGCGCCGATTCAGATCCGCCGGACACAGATATGACGGATTCGTTTGAGAGAACTCTGTTTGAAGCCCCCCCGATGAGCGAACAGGAACGCATGGTCGAAGCCATTCTTTTTGCGGGCGCAGACCCGATGACAGTGGCGCAGCTTTCCGCGCGGATGCCGCATGGCTGTGAACCGGCCGAGGCTTTGGCCCATCTGCGCCGCCGCTACGACGGGCGGGGGGTCAATCTGGTGCGGGTGGGCGATGCCTATGCCATGCGCACGGCCCCCGACCTTGGCCACCTGATGCACAAGGAAACTGTCGAGACACGGAAACTATCCCGCGCGGCAACGGAAACCTTGGCAATCGTGGCCTATCATCAGCCCGTCACCCGCGCCGAGATAGAAGAGATTCGCGGCGTTGCGGTCAGTCGCGGCACGGTGGATCAGTTGCTGGAACTGGACTGGATACGCCTTGGCCGCCGCCGCATGACCCCGGGCCGCCCGGTGACGTTTGTGGTGACGGACCATTTCCTTGACCACTTCGGTCTTGAATCCGCCCGCGATCTGCCAGGGCTGAAGGAACTTCGGGCCGCAGGCTTGCTGGACAATCGCCCCTTGCCGGGCGCTGTACAGAAACCAGATGAAGAAGATGAGCCAAGCATCGGACAATCCGAGCTTTTTGAGGATTAGCGCTATGAACTTGAACAGCATCATCCAGATGATCACCAACCTTCTGATCCGTAAGGCGGTGAACAAGGGCGTCGATATGGGCATTGACTACGCCAGCCGGCGGGGCAAGCCCGTGGCAGACATGACGCCAGAAGATCACGCGCAGGCGCAATCCGGCAAGGCAATGGCAAAGCGCGCCAAGCAAGCCGCACGGCTGACCCGGCGTCTGTAAACCGACCCTTTTGGCGCAATAGGCAGGCCGCCGTTTTTCTGATAGACTGATCCCATTAAAGACAAGGGCCAATTATTTCGGCCCAACCCTCATTGGATCAGATCATGTCGCTGCGCACATTTCGTGAACGCATCTTGCAAACGATTGCCTTCGAGGCCGGGGGAATAGTGCTGGTCACCCCGGTCTATGCACTGTCCATGGGTGCCGGCGCATCCCAGGCCTTCACAATCCTGATATCCCTGTCCGTAGTGGCCATGGTGTGGTCGCCATTGCACAATACAGTGTTCGACTGGCTGGACCTGACCCTGACCGGACGGATCGCCAGTGACCGCAGGCAAAGGCTTCGTCTGGCCCATGCCATCAGCCACGAGGTGACGGTGATGGTGGTGACACTGCCATTGCTGATGGTGCTTGGCGGGCATTCTTTCAAGACTGCGTTGATGCTCGAAATCGGGTTTTCCACAGCTTACGCGGCCTATGCGTATGTGTTCCACATTGCCTATGACCACTGGCGGCCCGTGAAAGGCTAACGAAACTGTTTGGCCAGCTTCAACCCTTGACCCTGATAATTCGATGCAATTCCCGCGCCGTACAGCGTTTCGGGGCGTTCCGACATGCGCTCATAGACCAGCCGCCCCACGACCTGCCCGTGTTCCAGCACAAACGGGGCCTCGTGGCAGCGCACTTCCAGCACCCCGCGCGATCCCGCCCCGCCAGCGGTGGCATAGCCGAAACCAGGGTCAAAGAACCCCGCATAATGCACCCGGAATTCCCCGACCATTGCCAGATACGGGGCCATTTCCGCGGCATAATCGGGGGGGATCGTCACGGCCTC
>JANNNF010000437.1:0-5798 GCA_031398405.1 Rhodobacterales bacterium
CGCCTGGTCGCGGCTCCAGTTCGCGGTCTGCTGGTCGATCACGTTGACCTTGACCGCACATTTGCCGGCGTCGATCACATCGGTATAGTTCTGCGTGCGCTGCACGGCAGCCTGGTTAGACAATTCGCCTTGCATGACATAGACGCTGACCTCGGTTTTGCCGGCCGCTGCCCACTGGTTACACTGCTCGGTGAAGCCCTGGCTGGACGACTCGACCTCGTTCGATGCGACGAAGGCCTGATTGTCGGGCAGGGTGTCAACGTTGATCGGCTGGCGGTTCACATAGACCAGCGGCACACCGGCGGCGGCGGCGGCATCCGACATTGCTTGGGTGGCCGAGGTATCAACCGGGTTGACGATGATCGCCGTCACTCCGCTCGCGATGAAGTTGTTGATCTGGTCCAACTGCTTGGCCACATCGTTCTGCGCATCCTCGATCTGCACCGACAGGCCAGCTGCGTCGGCTTGGGTTTGGATGCCGTTGCGGAGCACCGTCAGAAAGTTGTCGTCGAACAGCGCCATCGACACGCCGATGCCATCGGCCAACGCAGTGGTGGACATCATCGCGGCAAAGCCGGACACAAGCAGGATCTTTTTCATGGTCTCTCTCCCTTGTCGGATGTCCGGCGCATCCTTGATCGTGCCGGAGGGCCCTCTCCCGGGGGCCGGTCTCACAAGCGCATCAGGCGGCCTTGCGGGCCAGACTGTCGCGGATGAAGGCGATGGAGGCGGACAGGTCCGCCTTGGGATCGGCGCTGGCATGGACCAGCGGCGAGAACGCTTCAAAGCTGACCGGGCCGGTCCAAGCCAGGGCCGCGAGGGCTGCAAGCTGTTCAACGTTGCCCAGCCGGTCGGCGCGGTCCACCAACACGCGGTGCGCGTCGGCCATCTGGGCCACGGTAACCGTCTGATCGGTGACGCCGGAAATGTGAACGATCCCGGTATGGTCAGGGAATAGCGGCCCACCATGGGCCAACGTGTGATGGAAGGTGTCATGCACCAGCTTGAAGCGGCCGGTGCCGCCGATCGCCTCGATCGCATCGACCGCCTCGGATTTGTAGCGCAGCGCGCAGATCTCAAACCCAAGCGGTTCGACCATGCCAATCAGCCCATGATCCTCCAGCATCGGCAGCAAGGCTTTCAGTGCAACTCGCAGCGCCGCCTGACGCTCACCATTGCCCATCCCGAGGTTGTCGTTTCGCGGGATCAGGCTGACCGCCTCGGCCCCGGCGGCCCTTGCAATTTCCATCAGGGCGCGCGCTTCGACAGCCTTGGTGTCGGACCAGTCGTTGAACCGCTTGACCTCGGCCACCGCCAGAAGGCGCAAGCCCTTGTCCCGCGCCAGATTTCCGGCAAGGGCGGGGTCCATCCCGTCAAACAGCGGCTGAGTCAGGTCATTGCGAACCTCGACCCCGACGCAACCAAGATCGGCGGCGAGGTCCAGCAAAGCCACGTAGCCCAGCGTCGCGGTGGTCATGTGGTTCAGGGCGAAGGATGTCATGGCTGCGGCTCCTCGGGGTGTGGTGATGCAGCTTTGTCGGGACAGAGAGGCTGCGTCAATGAAGCGCAGGGTTTCTGCGTCATTTCTGACGAATTGCTGCGGCAGCGATGATGGGCTTCACATCAAATTACCCTTCGCGCCGACCGTTCTGGCAAGGTCAAACCGATTCCGGCAGATACAGGTCCGGTTGCAGGAAATGCTGGCCTTGCACGGCTGGGATGCCATCCCGCACCGCCGCAGCCGCCAGCGTCACCAGATCGTCGCAAAGTTTGGTCAGCGGTGTTGCGATCGCCATGCTGACATAGCGCGAGATCAGCGCAGATCGGCTTTCCGGCGTGATCTCGTTCACCACCAGCGTCACTTCTCCGGGTTGGCGAACCTCGCGCAGGGCGGCAATCGCGCCTTCCATCCCACCGCCTGCACAATAGATGCCGCGCAGGTCGGGGTGGCGGCCCAGTAGGTCTAGCGTCGCCTCGTAGGTCAACTGCCGGGTTTCCAGATTGACCAGCGTATCAAGCAGGGTGAACTGTGGCGCGTATTCTCGGAAATAGCTGCGAAAGCCGGTTTCGCGCAATTCATGCCCGTGCCAGCGATAGCCGCCGACGAAAACCGCAATTTTTCCTGCCTGATGCGTGGTGCTGGCGATCAGATGGGCGGCGATCCGGCCAATTTTCATGTTGTTCAAGCCCAAATAATTTTGCCGCACGCCTTGGGCGAAATCGTTCAGCAGGGCAAAGCACGGGATGCCTTTGGCGTTCATCCGTAACACGGCCTCGGTCACCTCGGGGTGGGTGACGGCGGTCGCGGCTACTGCATCGACCTGCCCCGTCATGCCATCAAGAAGGGCGGTAAAGTCGGCCGGCGACTGTGACGCTGCGAATTTGATCACCGCCGAGGCACGCAGGCCGACCGCCTCCGTTACCGCACGTTCAAGCTCAGCCTTGAAGGATTGATAGAACGCCTGCCGTTCTTTATGCAATACGACCCCCAACCGCAAGCGCGGCAAGTCCATCTGCACCCGCTGCCCGATCAGCGGGGCGGCGTGGTAGCCGACCAGCCGCGCTGCCTCATAAACCCGGCGGGCGGTATCCTCGCGCACCTTTTCGCGCGCGTTCAACACACGGTCCACCGTGGCCGTAGACAATCCGGCCTCGCGGGCGACATCCGTTAAGGTGGGGCGGTTGGCCATGCGCAGAGTCCTGACGAAAAGCAATCAAATGCATCTGGATTGTGATGGATACTGATGTGATCTGCAATCGTTCACTTGGTGATTGAGGTCGTTTCGGGCTATCCATCACCATAAAGCTGCGCTTGGACCGAGAGGGGGCTGTGCCCCCCCGGTGTAGAAGGTCAGCAGGAACGAGGAGGATGGGATGAGACGACGCGACTACAGCCTTCTGGGGCTGGACTCCCGGCGCGCGGTTGAAACCGGGCTTTCGGCGGCAGAGTGGTATCACACCGACGTGTCGCGCAAAGAGATGAAGGCGTTGATGCAGCGCAGCGACGGCCCGGCGATCCGCGACACCGTGATCCTGTACGGCTGCATGATGCTGTTTACCGGGATCGGCATCGCGCTGTGGCCAAGCTGGTGGTCGGTGCCGTTCTGGCTGGCCTACGGTGTGTTGTATGGCAGCGCGTCGGATTCGCGCTGGCACGAATGCGGCCACGGCACGGCGTTCAGGACCAAGTGGATGAACGACGTGGTCTATCAGATTGCGTCATTCATGATTATGCGCAATTCGGCAACGTGGCGGTGGAGCCATGCCCGCCATCACACCGACACCTACATTGTCGGTCGCGACCCCGAGATTGCGGTGATGCGCCCGCCAGAATTGGCCAAGGTGGTGCTGAACTTCTTCGGCGTCCTCGACGTGGTCAAGTTTTTCCCGAACATGATCCGCAACGCGCTGTCCGGCCCGACGCCCGTTGAGCGGACTTTTGTACCGCAAAGCGAGTGGGCCGCAGTGCAGCGGGTGGCGATCGTGCATACCGCAATCTATGCGGCGACGCTGGCGTTGGCGGCCTGGATGGGCTCGATCCTGCCTCTGATGGTCATCGGGCTGCCGCGCATGTACGGGGCTTGGCACCATGTGATGACCGGGCTGTTGCAGCATGGTGGGTTGGCGGACAACGTGATCGACCACCGGCTGAACAGCCGCACCGTTCTGATGAATCCGGTCAGTCGGTTCATCTACTGGAACATGAACTACCACGTCGAGCACCACATGTTCCCGATGGTGCCCTATCATGCCCTGCCCCGCCTGCATGAGGTGATCAAGCACGACCTGCCTGCGCCCGACGCGTCGATCCTTGCGGCCTACCGGCAGATGTGGCCGGCCTTCAAACGGCAGTTGAACAACGAGGACTTCTTTCTGAAGCGCGAACTGCCGCCAACCGCAAAGCCCTACCGCGACGAGTTTCACCAGATTTCCCCCGGCACGCCTTCTGCCGCTTCCGCCTCGTCTGCTTCGCTGCAGACGTCCGCCGTTCCCGCCGAGTGAGGACCCGATGCCCTGGATCAAAGCCTGCGCCACCGACGCCATTGACGAAGAGGACCTGATCCGCTTTGACCATGCGGAACAGACCTATGCGATCTACCATTCGCCGGAGGGTGAGTTTTTCGCCACCGCCGGGAAGTGCACCCACGAGGCCGTTCATCTGTGTGACGGTCTGGTGATGGGACATCTGATCGAATGTCCGAAACACAACGGCCAGTTTGACTATCGCACCGGTGCGGCGATGCGGTCGCCGGTCTGCATCAATCTGGCGACATTTCCAGTCAAGGTCGAAGGCGGCTACGTTTTTATCGAGGTGCCGTGATGGCCTATGACCCGTCCACCCGCCACACCGTCGCGTCTTTGCGGGCGGCGCGTGGCAACCATGTCTACGCAATGTTGCGGGTCGAAACCCTGGACGAGGCGGCGGCGGCCGAAGCTGCGGGTGTCGAGTTGCTGTCGGTACCGCCCGGGTTGCTGCTGGACCCGCGGTTCCGTGCGGTCGCCCCGCAAGCCTTCGCGTTTCCTGGGGACAATTTCTATGAGATCGGCGGGCCGGACGACTTTCTGCGCTGGGCCTTGCCGCTGATCAAGCATGGGGCAGACGGGGTGTATTGCTCTGGCGCGCTGGCGTCGGTGCAACTGCTGGCCGATCACGCTGTGCCGGTG
Source organism: Rhodobacterales bacterium (assembly GCA_031398405.1). GTDB lineage: Bacteria > Pseudomonadota > Alphaproteobacteria > Rhodobacterales > Rhodobacteraceae > JANNNF01. Next base: position 4,666 of record JANNNF010000437.1, read on the forward strand.
TGCGGGCATGTCGGGCTGATCCCGTCGAAGCGGACGTGGACGGGCGGGTTCCGTGCGGTCGGCAAGAGTCTTGATCAGGCGAAATGGATCTGGGACGCCTGTGTGGCGCTGGAGGAGGCGGGAGCCTTTGCGGCCGAGATTGAGGTGGTGCCTTCTGCGGTCACTGCGGCGATTGCGGCGAAGTCGGGGTTGTTCCTGATCTCGATGGGCGCGGGGGCGGCGGGGCACGCGCAGTATCTGTTCAGCGACGATGTGCTGGGGCAGAACCGGGGCCATGTGCCGCGCCATGCCAAGGCCTATGCCAATCTGGCCGCCGAACAGGACCGGGTGCAGGCGCTGCGGGTGCAGGCGATGACCGCCTTTGCCGCCGAGGTGCATGGCGGCGATTATCCCTCCGCAGCGTATCTGGTCGAGGCCGAGATGGAGGTTGCCGCCGGGTTTACGGACTGGTTGGCGGCGCAGTAGCGATGGACATCGGGGGCGGGCTGATCGGCACGGGGGTCATGGGCAAGTCGCATGCGCTGGCATACCGTGCGGTGTGGGCGGTGATGGGCTTTATGCCGGGGGTGAGGCTGGTCAGCCTGTGAGACACGCCTGCGGACAAGACGCCGGGCTTTGCGGCGCGGTTCGGATTTGACCGGGCAACCGATGACTGGCGCGATGTGATGGCGGACCGGCAGGTCCAACTGATCAGCGTAACCACGCCGAACGGGATGCACCGCGAGATAACTCTGGCGGCGCTGGCGGTGGGCAAGCATGTGTGGTGCAAAAAGTCCATGGCGCTGACGCTGGACAATGCTCGCGCGATGGAGGCAGCGGCTGTTGCTTCGGGGTTGTTGACTCAGCTTGGTTACAACGACACCGACAATGCCGCCTTTACCCATGCCTGCCGTCCGGTGGCGGCCGGTGAGATCGGCCGTGTGGTGCATCTTCGCGGCTGGGTGGATGAGAGCTATCAGGCCGATCCGGCGTTGCATTGGTCGTGACACGCCAAGCTGCAGGACGCGGGTCTTGGCGCGTTGGGCGATACCTGAACTGTGCGAGAGGTATCCATATGATGCCAACAAAGATCACCAAAACTGACTCTCTGACGATAGATGGCCGTCAGGAGCCGCTGTTCCCGAAAGCCATTC
>JANNNF010000172.1:0-2331 GCA_031398405.1 Rhodobacterales bacterium
ATCGACCATCGTCACCAGCCAACTGCCTTGTCGATCACAGGCTCGAGGCCATTGGCGACCCAACCCTGGCCGACGCCATTCTGGATAGGCTCGTCCACAATGCCCACCGCCTCCTCCTCTCAGGAGAAAGCCTCAGACTCCGGGCCAATGTAACGAAACCGCTTGACCAAACCGATCAAGCCTTGGCTCCATGCGGCCGTTGGCCAGCCTGCCCGCATCCGCGAAATGGCTGCTCAAGATGGCGTGAAACGCGTGCTCAAGATCGCGCGAAATCAGTGCCCAAAGTTCGCGAAATACGCAATGCTGAACGGGTGTATGTCCTGTCTGGCGATCTGCGATAGCGATGTACCCGCCTTCGGGACACAGGTCAGACTGGCCGCCGATCCCGCGCATCTGCATTTCTTCGATGCGGATGGACAGGCGCTGCGCCCGGTCGAGGTGCTCTCACCCTGACAGAAGAGATGGCTTGAGAAACCGGTCGACGCCTGCACGCTCCACCGCGCAAACTGAACTTTCGAGCTCGGCGTGCTATCCAGAACCCTCAAAACGGCTCATGCCCTCGGTCGATATAGAGATCTTCAAGTCCCGGTTCTTCAACAGTACCGTCGCTGTCATCGAGGGCGTTCGCATCCTTTGGGGCAGTATGTCCGAGCTTTTCTGTTCTCCCCCGTACGATTGCAAGAACGGACTGCACCTCATCGGTTTTCGCACGTCCCTGCCGCAGGTCGTGCAACTGATGCTGTTCTCGCCGGGTCATCAGCCGTGGCGCGATAATGATCAATTCGTTGGCTTCGTCCCCGGCCGCGGCCTCGACCAACCCCGTCACCACATCGGGTACGATCACGCAGGTTGAAGCTGCTCGAGGACCAATCAGGCAAAGACCCTCGCCCGACCCCTTCGGACGAACAGCCTTTGCAGCCAGGTTGTCTTCATGACAGATATGAAATCCGACGATACTCCCCGCGGCATTCCGCCGGGCAAGGAGCAGGGTCCCGGGACCGCTCACACGGATGCTGTTGGTGTTGCGCAGAACAGACTTCACCTCCTCGTTCTTTATGAGAGCGATGTCCGTCGCCTGCGCAAGGCACCAGGCCTGTCTGCACGCTGTGTGATCGTGTGCAAGATCCCCAGGCAATTGGCTCTGAAGCAGTGCCTTAAAGCGGTGCACATGACGATACCGGCGGCGGTGAAGTTCATCCGGAGCTAGACGGATGATCTGGCTGGTTGCGTCCAAAGGCATAGGATGCGGAGGCGGATGCTGCAGGCGAAGTTCGGCAACCTGCTCCCTGTGCAGGGCACCCATGACCTTGCGCAGCGCCTGTGCTGCCAGCGAGCGGTTGCCCTTCAAATAATCGCGCACCTGGCGCTTCTCTTCATGCTGTACCGCACGCAGGTTCGCTCTTGCCTCGTTCCGGCTGCGTCTCCAGAGTTCGATGTCCTTGATCATGCCTTTTACGGCTAACACGACGACCTCGATCGGCGACGGGCCCCTCGCTTCCGGCATGAGGTCCGGTTCAGCTATCTGCTTGTGCCCAACACGTACGCTGACGACCTTCACCGCTTCGAAGCGACCCAGTCGGCTTTCAAGACTCTTCAGCGTGCAGGATGTGCCGATCTGTCCAGCCGGCATGAAAAAGATACCTCCAGGCCGAGAAATCCGTGCGCCAGTGCCAAGCTTTTCGTAGCGCAGAGATGCCGCCGCCAGAGCCTCATGGACATGCTTCCAGGATTCCGAGTCATCAATCGCTGATCTTAGCCGATCGAGAGTTTCCGGCGGGAGGAAGTTGCGCAGCGGCGGCAATCCATTCCGCTGTTCATGGCGGCGAACTGCCCGACCATCAGGCCGATGACCCAGCGTCCTGTCCCGGGTCCTCTGCTGCCAGTGCGCATCCGGTTTCGGCACCAGCATTGCCTCATCATCCACGATCGTGCAGTCGAAGCGACCACGGTCCTGCGGCCAGCCATTGCTATGCTCGATCTTGCGGCATGCAAGTTCCAGTCGCGCGAAGTCATGACCGGTCGGCAGGACCCGGCCCGAGATGGGGTGAACACGGTTGCAAACGATGTGGAGGTGAATGTTGATCCGGTTCTTGTGGATCGCCATCATGTATTGATGTTCATTTGCGCCAAACTCTTTGACGACGCGATGACCGGCATCGAAAATCTCGCGGTCGCTCGGATGTTCCGTTTCCGAAAAGCTCAAAATAATGTGGTAGCTTGGGTTCTGCACGAATGGTGCAAGGTCTGCGGTCGCCTGCATCTGAAACGCTGCATCGTACCACGTGCCAGCAAGGTTTGCCGTCTCGACAACCGCGGCGTTCTTCCAAGGAT
>JANNNF010000487.1:0-4785 GCA_031398405.1 Rhodobacterales bacterium
CCCGCTGTCGTTGCCCTGTTCGCCCTACAGCGTGTCGTCGCCGATGCTGCCGTTCAGGCGTTTTTTTACCCACGCCGCCCAGCATCAGGTCGGCATCGTTGCCACTGGAAAGCACGTCATTGCCTGCCTCACCCCACAAAGCATCGGCGCTTGCGTCACCGTAAATAATGTCGGGGCCTTTATTGCCAATCACCTGATCATTGCCAAAACCGCCAAGCCTACCTCACTGCGAAGATCGTTGTTGCCGTCTGCACCGCCGATCAGATCGTGATCATCATTGCGATAAGCAGTGTCGTTGCCAGAGCCGCCAAAGGCCGTGTCATTGCCAATCTCGGCATCCAACCGATCGTCGACTGCATTGCCGCGCGGTCAGTCCAACCCTGCATCGTCCCCCAGATAGTCAACGCCACCGCCGCCCGACTGGACACGATTGCCGCGATTGCGAACCGATTGATCCTTTAACGCGCCGCCCGTCCGCCCGCTACGGAATCATTGCCCACATCTCCGGTGCCACCATCCAGCGTGTCGCGGTCTTCCTGACCCTCACTGGCCCGACTGAAAATACCCGCGCCATTGGGCGGGTTTATACCAATCAGCCTGTCGCCTCCGACCTCGCCAAACAAGGTGGACGGTGGTCGGGCTAGGAATGTCAGCCATGCTGCCGCCTTTGACGAAGTGATCAAATTTGCGTTGTGGTTGTGGGGGACCCCAAGCGCAGTCAGGTCCGCGTCAAACCGTACAATTTCCAAAAAAAAGATACGTCACGGGATGGGGGCAGATTTTCAAAGTATATCAGAAGCTTAGTCTCTTTTGCCGCCCCGACCGATCAATAGACCCAGCAGGGCAACCCCGATCAGCGGGGTCCAGATCACAGCGTTGCTGCCTTTGCCTATGTTCTGTTTCAGCAACGCTGAAACGTCGGGCAATTGTGACATGGCTGGGGTCAGGATGCGGCGGTGCCGGCGCGACTTGGCGATCACCACCAAAATCGCCGCAACCACGAACCCCGCCCCACCCATGATCAAGGCAGCGCGTATGGCGTCGAGTTCATGGGCAAGGGCAATCCATGCCGCTGCCGTGAACCCGGCAAGGCCGAACAGCGCGAACAATGCAGCCAGCAACACGATCCCCGAGGTGGCGACCGCCCGCCCTGCGGATTGTTGCGCGCGCATCCGCATCGCCATCAGGGCCAGTTGCAGAACAATGCCCACTCGGTTTAGCGCCGCCAGAAGAACAGACCTACCAGCAATCCTGCAAGGCCTGCAAACATGAGCGCCTTGACCGGCTTTTCGCGGGCATAGGCGGTGGCATCGGTCAGAATGTCATCGACTTTGCCAGTGGCACTGTGCGCAACCCACTCGGTGGCTTCTGCGACTTTGGCGCGCGCGGCAGAAGTGGCGGCGTGGGCGGCATACGCGATGGCGTCTGCGCGGTCTTGCAGGGTCGATCCAATTTCAGATGCAACATCGCCTGCTGGGCGCGCAAGGCTGGCGATCAGGTCTGCAATGCCGGCCATATCTGCGCGCAGAGCAGCCACTTCGGCCTGAAGAGCTAGGGTTTTTTCGGTAACGCTGGTATGAGGTGCCATTGGGACAATCCTTTTCAGTTTGAGAAAAAGAGGAGCGGTTGAGCGGGTCAGGTGGCTATATTGCGCACCCGTTTGGCTCGGCGGTCCGCAGACTTGGTGATGACCGCGACCGGTTTGGGCGGTGTGCGCGACCAGGCGGCGTCGGTCGCTTCATCAAGGTCGGTGACGGCGAAATCGGCCCCGATGTCTTCGGCCTCGCGCAGACGCTCGGTGGACACGGGGGCCACCTGGCTCATGCCTTCCAAAATGGGGCCAGCTTCCTCGGGCATGGCAAGGATCAACACGCCAACCCGCAAACCCGGCGATGCGCGTTTGATCCGGCGGATATGCAGCAGGGACGCACGCGAGGGCTTTGGGTCAAGAAAGCACAAGATCATGCAATCGGCATCGGCAGCATCCAATGCTGTCAGGCGCGAGGGGGTGAGGTCCGTATGCGGATGATTGCGGACTGTAGCCCCTTCAATCTGCATCACCTGCCCCAGCATCATCGCGGCCACATCGTCTATGCCGGACCGCCCGCCGACCAGAACGACCCTGAAACCCGCACCGGGCAAGGGGGCGGCGGCGTCCTCCTCCAACTCTTCGGTCACAATGCTGGACAGATCTGTGATCATCGTCATCGCGGTTTCGGACAGGCGGTCCTCTTGTTCGGTGGTCAGCACGCCCCGATCCCGGTCGTCTTGCGCGCGCAACAGGGCGGGTGCGACGGTCAGTTGATAATAATCGGCAAGAGCCATTTCCTCCAACGCTTCTTCGGCGTGAAAGGTTGCCTCCATCGCATCGCCTGCCAGCAGGCGTTGATAGAGGCGGGCATGGGGCTCCAATACCGGTTCATCACCAAACAAGATGTCAAACACGGCAAATTGCGGAATATGGCGGCCCAGCACCACAAGGCACACGGTCAGCGGCGTGGACAACACCAGCCCCAATGGCCCCCAGAGAAACGTCCAGAAGATGGCGGACACTATGATCGCCAGCGGTGACAACCCGGTCCGCGAGCCGTAAAGCATTGGTTCGACCACGTTCGAGGTGATGAGTTCCACCGTCAGAAACAGGGCCCCTGTCCACAACACCGCCGACCAGTCAGGCGATACGGCAAAGGCTAGAAACAGCGGGAATGCGGCGGCAAGGAACGAGCCGATGTAAGGCACAAAGCGCAATATCAGGGTCAGCAACGCCCAAAGTGTGGCGTTCGGCACCCCTATCAGCCACAGGCCGAGACCGATCGGCACAGCATAGATCACGTTCACCAGCAGTTGGATAAGCAGATATGTCCCCACCCGCGACCCCGCCTCCTCCAGCACTTGGGTCGTGCGGTGCAGATCGTTGGACCCCACCAGACGGATAAAGCGGTCCCGCAAGGCTTCGCGTTCCAGCAGCATGAAGATCACCACCACGATGACCAGCCCCACTGTTGCCACCGGGCTGACCAGTGGAAGGACCAGATTTTGCAGCAGATCAATCACGTTGGTCGAATCGACCACCTCGACCTGCACCGGGGCATCTGTCGCCCCCGGTGTGGCAGCAGTGCTGATTTCGGTGCTGATAGCGGATATCATTTCCGACAACCGGGCGGTCACGCCCCGTTCACCGCCCTGCACCTTCAGACTTTCAACCTTGGCAAGGATATTGCTTTGAAATTTCGGCAAATCTTGCGCAAGCATCGCCAACTGCGAGGCCACCACCAGCGAAAACAGCGAAATCGCAACGAATGCGGCCAGCACCACGGTCAGGACTGTCCACAGCATCGGCAAGCCCCGACGGCGTAGCGCTGTCACCAAGGGCGACAACGCGAACGTGACCAGCATTGCAATCGCAAGCGGCACCAAAACGTCCTGAGCGACAAACATGACGACTGCTACGGCAAGGATGATGCCCATCCGCTGCGTGGTGCCGATACCGTGTGGATTGCCGTGTGACATCTGTACTGCCATCACCCCGGCCCCCTGCATCTGCTGCGCCATTTGAAACTCTTGATCAATTTGTGAAGTTGTTGCCCCTTCGACGCGAGAGACGCACGGGGTAACACGGCCCCGTGCCCTCTGGTTCCCATTGCTTGCGCACAATTTGTTTGAAGGCGTTCCACTTCTAATTGCGACGGGATCCGCTAGGTTGCACGTATGATGCAAGTGCCTGATCGCCGGGCCTGAAGTTCGCATGTCACTTTGTGACTGCCACCCGTTCTGTGACCGCTGCAAAGGAAACGTCCCATGCCGATCTGGAAGCAATTTACCCTTACGCTGATCGTCTGCGCCGCAGCCTTGGTCGGGTGGATCGCTTTTGTGCCCGCAGCCTTGCCGGTGCTGGCAAGTCTGGGCATGTTGGCACCGCTGGAACGGATGGGTATGATTGAGGTCCCTGTGGAACAGGCCGGCCCTGCGCCGGGCCGTGGTGGCGGGGGTGCTGGGTCTGCGGTAAAAGTGGTGGCAAGCCCGCCGGTTCTGCAGCCGATGAAGGACATCATCACCGCCATCGGCTCAGCGCGCGGCGCACGGTCTGTGGTTCTGGCGACCGAAGTGGCGGGTCAGGTGACGGCGATTGTCGCGACCCCCGGGCAATATGTGAATGCGGGCGATGTTGTTGCGGAACTTGATGCTTTTGCGGCCCGCATTTCGCGCGACCGCGCGGCACTGATCCTTGCGGATGCCAAGGCCACGTCTGAACGTATTGCCCGCCTGCAAGGCAGCGGCACCGCGACCGACCTGCAAGTGCGTGAGGCGGATCTGGCTCTTGCGACAGCCGATCTTACCCTGCGAGAGGCTGAACTGGATCTGTCACGCCGCCAGATCGTGGCCCCCATTCCCGGCTGGATCGGGATTCTGTCAGTCGAGGTAGGCGACCGGGTGATTGCCGGGCAGACCATCACGGCCCTTGAAGATCGGTCAAGCCTGATCGTGGATTTCCGCGTGCCAGAACGCGTTGTCAGCCGATTGAAAGTCGGCGATGCCGTGATGGCGATGCCGCTGGCCGAGGTAGGGATGCAGCTTATCGGCGCGATATCGGCGTTGGACAACCGTGTTGATGTGGCGAGCCGCACCCTGCTGGTGCAGGCCGCAATTGGGCGCTTCGCGAGCTTCGTCAGCCAGATCGCGCGCGGGTCGGCGACGACGAGGGTCGCTCCGTTCCGCACCGCCTTCTTGATCCGCAGCGCCAGCACGGGGTGCGCCTCGGTCGTGTTCGACCCGATCACGAGGAGG
>JANNNF010000520.1:0-2389 GCA_031398405.1 Rhodobacterales bacterium
CGAAATGGCTTGGCACGGATCTGTCCAGCGCCTGTACCCGGTCCCATCCGATGCGGGCGCGCAGCGCCTCGGTCACGTCCAGTGCGCGCAGATCGCCAGCGGTGCGGGCGGCACCGATATGGGGCAGCAGCCAGTCCTCCACCCCTGCCAGCAGGGCGGCATCATCACAGGCGGGCCAGTCGTTTGCGCGGGCCATTTCGATGCGCGCGCGAAACCGGGCGGCGGCGGATGTCCATGGCAGGCCCAGTTCGCGGATACCATCTAGGGCGGCGCGCGCCACCGCCTGCGCCGGGGCATCGGGCCAGCTGCGATCATCCAGCACCAAGGCCCCATAGCGTTCCTGACGGCGCGCCAGCACCCGGCCTTCACGGCGGGACCATTCGCAGACATTAACCCACGCGATATCCGCCCCATGTACCACACGCAATTCGGCCTCGGAAATGGCCACGGCCTGACGCACCTTCGCCTCGCGCGCGTCGCCATCCAGATCGGTCGCAACGATCAGCCGCGCGCCTGCCAGCGCGTCGGTGGTGGCCATCGCCGCCCCCTTGCCGCCCGACAAAACCCAGCGGGGCGAATCGCCTTTGCGGCGTAATCCCACCCGGTCGGGGTAGGCCAGCGCCGCCATCTGTGCCACCGACAGCCCCGGCATCTGCGCTGCTCCAACCGCGCGGGCCAGCCGCTTGGCTTCAATCCGGATGCGGTCGATCGTGGCACGGTGGGCATCGCCGCCCGGGGCTTTGGCCGCCGCCAACCGCAGCATCAGATCAACACCCGCGCCGCGCAACGGGTCACGTTCCGCCAGCAAGGCTGCCAGCAGCGCAGCATCTGGCCCAGCCACAGCCAACATGTGCCCCAATCGCGGATGCAGGGGCAGGGCGGCCAGCGCCCGGCCATGCCGGGTGATTGACCCGCCTTCCAGCGCGCCAAGACCTGCCAGCACCGATTGTGCTTCGGCCAGAACACCCGGGTGGGGGGGCGTCAGGAACGGCAAATCCACCGCCCCCCACAGCGCCAGTTCCAGCGCCAGCCCGGTCAGATCGGCGGCCTCGATCTCGGCAGGGGGATAGGCCGCCATGCCGCCTTCCTCGCCCTTGGTCCACATTCGGTAGCAAACTCCGGCCGCGACCCGCCCCGCCCGGCCCCGGCGCTGTTCGGCCTCGGCTTTGGTGACCCGTTCGGTCACCAGCCGCGACATGCCGGATGCGGGGTCGAACCGGGCACGGCGCGCGCGGCCCGCATCAACCACCACGCGAATATCAGGCAACGTCAGCGAGGTTTCAGCAATCGACGTGGCCAGCACAATCTTGCGACCCTGCACCGGGGCCAAAGCCGCCTTCTGGGCGGTAAACTCCATCGCGCCAAACAGCGTGCGCACTTCACAGCCGATGCCGGACAGCAGCCCCTCTACCCGCCGGATCTCCGCTTCCCCCGGCAGGAATACCAGCACCCCGCCCTCCGTCTCGGCCACCGCTTGGCGGACCAGCCCCGCGACCGCAGCCTCAAGTCGCAAGGACGCATCGGGGCTGCGCTCCAGCCAGCGGGTTTCAACTGGATAGGCGCGGCCTGCGGACGTGATCAGCGGCGCGTCCCCCATCAGCGCCGCCACCGGTGCGGCATCCAGCGTGGCCGACATCACCAGCAGTTGCAGGTCATCACGTAGCGCGCCGCGCACTTCAAGACACAGCGCGAGCCCCAGATCGGCGGCCAGTCTGCGTTCGTGAAATTCGTCAAAGATCACCAGCCCCACGCCTGGCAATTCCGGGTCAGACTGAATCATCCGGGTCAGGATACCTTCGGTGACCACCTCGATCCTTGTCGCGGCAGAAACCTTGGCCTCGCCGCGAATACGGTAGCCAACAGTCGCGCCGACAGGCTCTCCCAATGTCTCGGCCATACGCTCTGCCGCCGCCCGTGCCGCCAGCCTGCGCGGTTCCAGCATCACGATGCGCCCCGCGACAAGCCCCGAGGCCAATAAATCCAGCGGCACCCCCGTGGTCTTGCCTGCACCCGGCGGGGCCTGCAACACGGCCATCCCCCGCGCGGCCAAAGCTGCCCGCAAATCGGCATAGACGGCGGTGATGGGCAACGATGGGGTCATGCCCGTCTTATCACCTTATGCCAGCCCTGCCAGCAAGCCCTCCCCCTTTGCTCTTGTCCAAATACTCCCTGCGGCGCAGCCCCGAGCGGCAGCGAGACAAAAAAAACGCGCGCCCGTCTTCGGGCGCGCTCAATTTGCCAACCGCGGCTGGCGTAATCAGCGCCGGGTCAGCCGGGCCTTGCCGTACAGGCTATCCATCGACACCTCGACCACCCGCATCTTGCCGCCTTCAACCGGCGCATAGGTCAGGGTGAACGGAAAGCGCACCTTGTCGGCCATCTCATCGGC
>JANNNF010000524.1:0-6654 GCA_031398405.1 Rhodobacterales bacterium
CCTGCCGCATGGGCCAGCGGGCCGGATGACGGCAGCGAGATGCCGCAGGTCAGTGGTGCTGGCTGGCCGTCTGGGGTGACAACGCGCCAACGATAGGCCTCATGCCCCAGATGCCGGTTGGCGCTGCGCAATGGGTCCAGCGCCGAGGCCACCTCCAGGATGGACGATTGCGGCAACACCAGCAGCGCGATGGTCAGTGGCAATGTGGCCGGGGCAAAGAGTGCGTTTTGCGTCATCCAGATTTCGTAAACTGTAGGGCGCGTCGGGGCAAGATGGTTATGGTGGCGCAACAGCTATCGGAGGATGCCATGCCGCTGACCATGAACCGTGAGGTTTTCATCACCTGTGCCGTAACCGGATCGGGCGGTACGCAAGACAAAAGCCCGCATGTGCCGCGCAGCCCGCAACAGATTGCCGACAGCGCGATTGATGCGGCCAAGGCAGGGGCTGCCGTGGTGCACTGCCATGTGCGCGACCCGGAGTCCGGCAAACCCTCGCGCGACCCCGCGCTCTACCGCGAAGTCACCGAACGCATCCGGGATTCGGCGGTGGATGTGGTGCTGAACTTGACCGCTGGCATGGGCGGCGACATCTATTTCGAGGGATCCGAGGCCATGGGCCGCATGGGGCCACGGTCCGACATGGCCGGGGCGACCGAAAGGGTGGCCCATGTGGTCGAATGCCGCCCCGAGATCTGCACCCTCGACTGTGGCACGATGAACTTCAACGAGGCCGATTATGTGATGGTCAACACCCCCGGCCTGCTGCGCGACATGGCGCGGCGTATGACGGCGGCGGGCGCGCGGATCGAGATAGAGGCGTTTGACACCGGCCATCTGTGGCTGGCCAAGGAATTGGTCCGTGAAGGGGCGATCCCCGACCCTGTGCTGGTACAACTCTGCATGGGCGTGCCATGGGGTGCGCCGGATGATCTGAACACCTTCATGGCGATGGTCAACAATGTGCCCGCGAACTGGAACTGGTCGGCGTTTGCCATCGGCCGCAACCAGATGGCCTATGTCGCGGCGTCGGTGTTGGCTGGCGGCAACGTGCGGGTGGGGTTGGAAGACAACCTGTGGCTGGACAAGGGCGTGCTGGCCACCAACGCGCAACTGGTGGAGCGCGCCTGCACCATCGTGGAAAACATGGGCGCGCGGGTGATCACCCCTGCGGAAGTGCGGGCCAAGCTGAAGCTGGAAAAGCGCAGCCCCTTGCCACGCTAACCCCCCGCCTTCTTCCGCCCCACGAGGGGAGGGAAGCGCCGGTTCAACAGCGCGAGGCCGGTTGGAAATGACGTGCTCCCCCTACGGTGGGTGAGGGCTGGGGGGTGTCCCCGGGACAAAGGAAAAGACATGACACGCAAGGCAGCAATCATTGGTGGTGGCGTTATCGGCGGCGGGTGGGCCGCGCGGTTTTTGCTCAACGGCTGGAACGTTTCGGTGTTCGACCCCGACCCGCAGGCGGAACGAAAGATCGGCGAAGTGCTTGCCAACGCCCGCGCCGCCTTGCCCGCCCTTAGCGATATTCCGATGTTGGCGGAAGGCACGCTCACCTTCGCGCAGACGATTACCGAGGCAGTCGAAGGGGCAGATTACATTCAGGAATCTGTGTCCGAACGGCTCGACCTAAAGCACCGCGTCTTTGCACAAATCCAGCAATCCAGCCATGGCGTGCCCATCGGGTCCTCCACCTCTGGCTTCAAGCCTTCCGAGTTGCAGGAAAACGCTGCCGACCCCTCGGTGATATTTGTCGCCCACCCGTTCAACCCGGTGTATCTGCTGCCCTTGGCCGAGGTCGTCCCGTCACCCAAATCTGATATGGCGCTGATCGAGCGGGTGAAGGAAACCCTGCGCGAAATCGGCATGTTCCCCCTGCACGTCCGCAAGGAAATCGACGCCCATATCGCGGATCGTTTCCTTGAAGCCGTGTGGCGCGAGGCGTTGTGGCTGGTCAAGGACGGCGTGGCCACGACTGAGGAAATCGACGAAGCCATCCGAATGGGCTTTGGCCTGCGGTGGGGCCAGATGGGGCTGTTCGAAACCTACCGCGTGGCGGGTGGCGAGGCCGGGATGAAGCATTTCATGGCACAGTTCGGGCCGTGCCTGACCTGGCCTTGGACCAAGCTGATGGACGTGCCGGAATTCAACGACGAGTTGGTCGATCTGATCGCAGGCCAGTCTGACGCGCAATCGGGCCACCATAGCATTCGCGAGTTGGAACGCATCCGCGATAGCAACCTGATCGGTTTCTTGCGCGCCTTGAAAGAGCGCAACTGGGGTGCGGGCAAAGTGCTGCGTGACCACGACGCGCGCCGCGCCGTGGCCTGGCACGCGGAACCCACAAAGGATGCGACCGCGCCGATGGTGATGGCGCAGATGCAGGTGCTGCCGGGGTGGATCGACTATAACGGCCATATGACTGAAAGCCGCTATTTGTTCGCGGGATCAGAGACTTGCGATGCCTTCCTGCGGTTGATCGGGGCGGATCTGGATTATGTGAAGGGCGGCCACAGCTACTACACCGCCGAATCCCATGTGATGCACTTGGGCGAGGCCAAGGTGGGCGACGCGCTGACCGGAACCGTGCAGGTCCTGATGGCCGATGACAAACGCCTGCACCTGTTCCTGCGCATCCTGCGGGGTGGTGAACCGGTCGCGACCGTTGAGCAAATCCTGCTGCACGTCGATATGGCGAAAGGCAAAACCTGTCCGGCGGCAACTGAAGTCCTTGCCAAACTGAACCCGATTGCAACGGCCCACGCCGCCCTGCCGCGCCCTGCCGCAGTGGGTCGTCATGTCGGCCAGAGGAACGCCTGATGGATTTTGGCCTGTCAGAAGAGCAGCGGATGATCGTTGAGACCACCCGCGCCTTCGTGGAAACCGAACTTTACCCACATGAGGCCGAGGTGGAACGCACCGGCATTCTGCGCCCCGAACTGCGCGCCGAGATTTCGGCCAAGGCAATCGCGGCAGGGCTCTATGCCGCCAACATGCCGGCAGAAGTGGGGGGGGCGGGCTTGGATACGCTCACCTGGCTTTTGTACGAAAAGGAACTGGGGCGGGCAAATTATGCGCTGCACTGGACCTGTGTATCGCGCCCGTCCAACATTCTGCTCGCCTGCACGCCCGACCAGCGGGAAAGGTATTTGTTCCCCTGCATCAAGGGTTTGCGTCATGATGCGCAGGCGATGACCGAACCGGGGGCGGGGTCCGATCTGCGGGGCATGAAGACGTTCGCGCGGGCCGAAGGCGGCGATTTCGTCCTCAACGGCACCAAGCATTTTATCAGTCATGCCGATGTTGCCGATTTCGTGATCGTCTGGGCGGCGTCCGGCGAGGAGGAAACCCCGCGCGGCAAAAGGCGGCTGATCACGGCGTTTCTGGTGGATAAAGGCACCCCCGGCTTTACCGTGCGCGAAGGGTATCGTAACGTCAGCCACCGTGGCTACAACAACATGATCCTTGAATTTGACGAGTGTCGCCTGTCGGCGGATCAGGTGCTGGGCGAGGTGCACAAGGGGTTTGAGGTTGCGGGCCAATGGCTGGGCGCGACCCGTTTGCAGGTCGCCTCAACCTGCCTGGGCCGGGCTGAACGGGCGCTTACGCTGGCGGTGGCCTATGCCGCCGAACGGCGCCAGTTCGGGCAAGCAATCGGCAAGTTTCAGGGCACCAGCTTCAAATTGGCCGATATGGCGATGGAGTTGAAAGCGGCGGAATTGCTGACCCGCGAAGCCGCGTGGAAATACGATCAGGGCACGGTGACAGAGGCGGACATGTCGATGGCCAAGCTGAAAGCGACCGAGGTGCTGGCGATGGTGGCGGATGAGGCGATCCAGATTCACGGGGGTATGGGGCTCATGGACGAATTGCCACTCGAACGCATCTGGCGCGACGCGCGGGTGGAACGGATCTGGGAAGGCACCTCTGAAATTCAGCGCCACATCATCAGCCGCGAAATGCTGCGCTCGGTTGGAGGTTAGCAAGAAGGGGGGCTGTCTGCCCCCCTCGCCCCGGCCTGCGCCGGGTCTCACCCCCCGAGGATATTTAGAGACAGAAAATGAACAAGAAACGCATCCTTGCTAACCTTACATTAACCTTGCGGTGTCACCTTGAAGGGGCGGTACAGGCGGGGACGCCGATGACCGTGACGGGAAATAGCACCTCGTCCTCAGCTTGGGGGCGGGGTGTTTCTATTTTCTGTCTGAAAATATCCTCTGGGGGTCCGGGGGGCGAAGCGCCCCCGGCTAACGCCATCCATGCAAGCGGCAAGCCATGAAAGACCTGAACCGCCTGCTGCGCCCCCGCTCCATTGCCGTCCTCGGTGCCGGTTGGGCCGCCAATGTGATCGAGCAATGCACCAAGATGGGGTTTAATGGCCCGGTCTGGCCTGTGCATCCCACCCGCCATCACGTGGGCGGCGTCAAGGCCTATGCCAGTCTTGCTGACCTGCCAGCTGTGCCGGATGCGGTGTTCATCGGGGTGAACCGGCATGCCACGGTCGATGTGGTGCGTGAACTGGCCGCCATGGGCGCGGGTGGGGCGATTTGTTTTGCCAGCGGGTGGGAGGAGGCGGGGGAGGCCGGGTTGCAGGCCGCGTTGGTCGCGGCGGCGGCTGATATGCCAATCCTTGGGCCAAACTGTTACGGCGTGATCAACTACCTCGACGGCGCACTTTTGTGGCCCGATCAGCATGGCGGGCCGCGGGTGGACCGGGGCGTGGCGCTACTGTCGCAGTCGTCCAACATCGTAATCAACATGACGATGCAGGCACGCGCACTGCCAGTGGCCTATGTCGCCTGTTTGGGGAATGCGGCGCAGGTCGGGTTGTCTGACCTTGCAGGGGCGTTGCTGGCAGACCCCCGGGTGACGGCGCTTGGGCTGTATATCGAAGGCATTGATGATGCCCCGAGCTTTGCTGCACTGGCCGAGGCCGCGCGGGCGGCGGGCAAGGGAATTGTCTGCATAAAATCGGGCAAGACGGAACTGTCGCGTACGGCGGCGGCGTCACACACCGCGTCTTTGGCGGGGGGGGGGGCGGCGTCTTCGGCGTTTTTGCGGCAGGCGGGTGTGGCCGAAGTTTCGACGCCGGCGGAATTGCTGGAGACATTGAAGATTTTCCACACTCATGGCGCACAGTTAGGGTCGCGGTTGTGCAGCCTGTCCTGTTCAGGGGGCGAGGCGGGGTTGGTGGCCGATCTGGCTGCGCCCTTCGGCATCGACTTCCCTCCGGTGCCGCCAGCCACGGAACAGAGGCTGGCCGAGATCCTCGGGCCGATTCCGACAATCGCCAACCCGTTGGATTACCACACCTTCATCTGGGGTGACGGCCCGCGCACCACGGATGTGTTCAGCACGATGCTCGCGGCCTATGACGCCGGTATCTTCATTATCGACCCGCCCCGGCCTGATCGCTGCGATCCGTCCAGCTATGGTCCTGCGCTCGACTCGATCGCGGCGGCGCAGGCGGCCACCGGCAAACCTGCTTTCGCCGTATCCTTGCTGAGCGAGAATTTTGACGAGGCCCATGCGACGCGCTTGATGCAAGGTGGGCTTTGCGTGCTGATGGGGCTGGAAGGCGCGTTGGCGGCGATGGCTGCGGCGCAGACGGTCCCGGGGTTGCAGGGGTGGCGGCCTTGGGCCGCGCAGAGCCCGCGGGAGACGCGGCTGCTGTCTGAGGCCGAGGGCAAGGCCTTGCTGGCGAAGGCGGGCGTTCAAGTACCCCGCGGGCTTGCGGCCCCTACGCTGGCCAAGTTGGTGGAACAGGCGGGGCCACTGGTACCGCCCTTGGCTCTCAAAGGTTTGGGGTTTGCGCACAAGACCGAGGCTGGGGCAGTGCGATTGGGTTTGACCAGCCTTGCGGGACAGGCCGAAATGCCGGGGGCCACGGGCTATCTGGCCGAAGAAATGGTGACGGGCGTCGTGGCCGAGGTGCTGGTGGGCCTGCAGCGCGACCCGATCTACGGCGTCACGCTGACGCTTGGCATGGGCGGGGTGACGGCGGAACTGCTGGCCGACACGGTGACGCTGGTCGCCCCGGCGACGGTGGCTGAGGTGACGGCAGCATTGCGGGGGCTGCGGTTGTGGCCCATGCTGGACGGCTACCGGGGCCGCGTGAAGGCCGATGTGGCGGCGATGGTCAACGTGGTCATGGCCTTGCAGGCGCTGATGCAGGCGCGGCCCGGCGTGGCCGAAATTGAGATTAACCCGCTGATCCTGCGCGCCGATGGGGCGATTGCGGTGGATGCGCTGATCCGGGAGGATATCTGATGGCCGAGATGATGATGCAGACTGAAGGTCCGATCCGGTGCCGACGTGAGGGTGCCATTCTGGAGGTGACGCTGGACCGGCCAAAGGCGAACTCGATTGATCTGATGACCAGCCGGATCATGGGGCTGACGTTCCGGGCCTTTCGCGATGATGACAGCCTGCGGATTTGTATTCTGCGGGCCGAAGGCGAGAAATTCTTTTGTCCCGGCTGGGATC
Source organism: Rhodobacterales bacterium (assembly GCA_031398405.1). Taxonomy (GTDB): domain Bacteria; phylum Pseudomonadota; class Alphaproteobacteria; order Rhodobacterales; family Rhodobacteraceae; genus JANNNF01. The sequence continues at coordinate 6,483 of JANNNF010000524.1, forward strand.
TGAAGGCGGCGGCGGGCGGTGATGCGGTGGACGGGGATTACGGGGTGGGGGGGTTTGGCGGCTTGCAGGAACTGCCGAACCTGAACAAGCCGGTGATTGCGGCGGTGAACGGCATCTGTTGCGGGGGGGGGCTGGAGCTTGTGCTGTCTTGTGATCTGATCTTGTGTTCCGC
>JANNNF010000538.1:0-8765 GCA_031398405.1 Rhodobacterales bacterium
GTGACGGCCCCCGGGGCTGCCGTGGTGGCGGTGTGCCCGCGCGCCACACTCGACCCGGCCCGGGCGGGTTGGGACACGCGCCATACCAAATCGCGGCGGCTGTGCTTTACCGACCGCTATGGCTACGCCCCCGACATGACGGAAGGCACCGGCCATCTGTGGTTGATCCACGACCCGCTGGAAAGCGAGGATGCGATGCACGCAAGCCTGTTTGCAAAGCCCCACGTCACGACCCTTAGGGCCAGATATGCAGGCGCACGCATAGACGTGGTGTTGGAGGCCACCGATATGCTCGCCCCGGTTCTGGAAGCTGCAGCCCAAAACACCCTGACCACCATCAGCTTTGCCAAGCTGTGGCGCGCACGTCGGGCCTACGGGCCTTATCTGCGCGGCATCGTGCAGCGCGCGCAAGATGCGGGCCGTACAGGGCTGGAACTGCATGCTCTGCGGTCGATCACGTCCCGCATGCACGCCCCAAGGCTGGCGCGCAGGCTGGCGGCATTGTCGGGCGACGCGGCCAAACCTTAATATTCGCTTTGCATATCAAGCAACTCATCCGTGCGGATCTGCGTCATGCGGATCAGGCAGTGTGACACGGCCAGCCCTTCTGCTGTCCCGCCACGATAGCGGAACCCTTCAGCCTGACAGCCCGCATCGCGGAACGGCATCCAAGCCCGCTGAGCACGGCGCAACGCAGCTTCGGCCCCTTGCAAGCTTGCAGGCAGGTCCGCATCGGTGGATTTCATCCGCGCCAACGCCCCGCCATAGGCGCTGTTCAGGCGGGCGTCTTCCTCAGCCAGAATGCCTTGCAGGCAAAAGCTGATCTGCACTGTGGTGGAAAACCCGTCACACCGGGGTTCCTGCGCCATCACCGGATGCGCCGCAAGCAACGCCAAAGCCAAGATCACCCGCATCAAATGCTCCCCATTCAGGCCTCCGAGACTGCCCCGGCCCGCTTTGTGATGCCACTGGAATCCGCCCGGCATTTGCGCTAACCCCCCAGCATGACCCGCATCACGCTCCGCCGCCCCGATGACATGCACCTGCACCTGCGCGATGGCGCAATGCTGCAAGGGGTGCTGCCCGAAACCGCCCGGCATTTCGCCCGCGCGATCATCATGCCCAACCTTGTGCCGCCCGTCGTCACCGGGGCCGATGCCCGCGCCTACCGCGACCGCATCTTGAAAGCCCTACCCGAAGGCTCGGCGTTTGAACCGCTGATGACGCTGTATCTGACCGAAGGCACCGACCCCGCCGATGTGGCTGCAAGCCATGGCTCGGGCCTGATCAAGGCGGTAAAGCTGTATCCCGACGGGGCCACCACCAACAGCCACGGCGGGGTGCGCGATCTGAATAAGGTTATGGCCGTGTTGGAAAAAATGGCCGATATTGGCCTGCCCCTGTGTGTGCACGGCGAGGTTACCGACCCGCAGGTCGACATCTTCGACCGTGAGGCCGTGTTCATCGACACTGTGCTGGCCCCCCTGCGCGCCCGCCTGCCGGAATTGCGCGTGGTGATGGAACATATCACCACAGCACAAGGTGTGGACTATGCCCGCGAGGGCGGGCCGACCCTTGGCGCCACCATCACCACCCACCACCTGATCCTGAACCGCAACCATTTGTTGGTTGGCGGCATCCGCCCGCATTATTATTGCCTTCCTGTCGCCAAGCGCGAAAGCCACCGCCTCGCCCTGCGTAGGGCTGCCACCTCTGGTGACGCACGGTTTTTTCTCGGCACCGATTCCGCGCCGCATGTAGACGCGCTGAAAGAACAGGCCTGCGGCTGTGCGGGTTGTTTTACCGCGACCAACACCATGCCCCTTCTGGCCCAGGTTTTTGAAGATGATGGCGCGCTGCATCGTCTGGAGGCATTCACCAGCCTGAACGGAGCGGCCTTTTATGGCCTGCCAGCCAATGACAGTCACCTGACCCTGACCAAACACGACGACCCCCATATCTTCCCCGCCAAAATTCTGACCGAGGCTGGCCCCGTCACGGTCTTCAATCCGGGCTTCCCCGTCCATTGGTCGGTAGGCGCCTGAATTGCTCTTTTCGAAAATACGTCCGCCGGAGGCTCTTTTCGTGTGGGTCAGAAGCCTGCGGCGCGGATATTTAAGCCAGAATGAATGCTATAAGGACCGACCATGATTGCCGCCAGTTTCCCCCCCGCCGCTGAGATTGCCCGCCTGACCGCCCGCGCCCTGCTGGAAATCAAAGCCGTGCACTTCAACGCGGAGACGCCGTTCACGCTGGCCTCCGGTCTGCCCTCGCCGACCTATATTGACTGCCGCAAGCTGATTTCCTATCCGCGTATCCGGTCAGCGCTGATGGATTTCATGACCCAGACCGTGCTGCGCGATGCCGGGTTTGAGGCGTTTGACAACATTGCCGGTGGGGAAACGGCGGGCATTCCTTTTGCTGCCTTGGTCGCAGAACGGCTCGCCCTGCCGATGACCTATGTGCGCAAAAAACCCAAAGGCTACGGCCGCAACGCCCGGATCGAGGGCGCTATGACAGAAGGCCAACGCGTGCTGCTGGTCGAGGATCTGACCACCGATGGCGGATCAAAACTGGCCTTCGTTGATGCCATCCGCGAAACTGGGGCGCTCTGCGCCCACACCGCGGTGATCTTTTACTACGATATCTTCCCCGGCACGGTGGAACGTCTGGCCGACCACGGGGTGCGCCTGCATCATCTGTGCACCTGGTGGGACGTGCTGGCCGAGGCCCGCGCGCAAGGCGCTTTCGAGGAGACCACTCTGACCGAGGTTGAGACGTTCCTACGCGACCCTCGCGCTTGGCAGAATGCGCGCAAACCGGCCTGATCCTGCCGTCACAAAACTGACGTAGCGTCATTTGATGATGTCCGTTTTTGGTGATTCTGGGGATAAGCCGCCCACGCGCTGCCAACACCCACTGCAATTGCCACTAGATGTGGTATAATGTTGTTGTGCTATCGCTGCCCGTCGAATCCGTCTCCTACGGGGTTGGCCTTATCCACAGACTTGTCAGGGGATTGCGGCAGGGGGGGCGTATGCGGCACAACGCATCTTCTAAATTCTGGTATCAGACCCGGCATTAAATCAGAGGCAGGCATGAACGAAATCGCAGCACTCCGCCCTATGATGCCCGCGCCCGTCGCCCCCGGAAACCGACGCCCTGCCCCATAATATCGAGGCTGAACAACAGCTTCTGGGGGCGATCCTGACCAACAATGATATCTATGACCGCATCACCAGTCTGGTGAAGGCCGAACATTTTTTCGACCCCGTGCATCAGCGCATCTATGAAATCGCCGCCGCCCGCATCCAGAAGAACGCTCTTGCCAGCCCCGTGACGCTGAAAGGTTTTCTTGAAGATGACGCCGGCCTGCGCGATCTGGGGGGGCCGTCCTATCTGGTGCGCTTGGCGGGGGCTGCGATTTCATCCTTCGCCGCCCGCGACTATGCCCAGATGATCTATGACCTCGCCGTGCGCCGCGAACTGATCGGGTTGGGGCGTGATATTTCGGCGGCTGCGGGCAAGGTTGATATCAAGTCCGAACCCCGCGACCAGATCACCGACGCTGAACAGCGACTTTACAAACTAGGCGAACAAGGCACGGCTGAGCGTGGATTTCAAAGCTTTCTCAAAGCTGTAACCGACGCAGTTAATGTGGCAAACGCCGCCTACCAGCGCGGCGGCGGGCTGTCCGGCATCTCGACGGGCTTGGCCGATCTGGACAAGAAACTGGGTGGTTTGCACCCCTCTGACTTGCTCATCCTCGCCGGTCGCCCATCGATGGGCAAGACCGCCCTTGCCACCAACATCGCCTTCAACATCGCCAAAGCCTACAAACGCGGGCGCACGATGGAAGGTCATGACGGGGCTGTGGAAGGCGGCGTGGTCGGATTCTTCAGTCTGGAGATGAGCGCTGAACAACTCGCCGCGCGTATCTTGTCGGAAGCCTCCGAAGTTCCGTCCGAGCAAATCCGGCGTGGTGACATGCAGGAAGGCGAATTCCGCCGCTTTGTCGAGGCCGCCAAATCGCTGGAGGCGTGCCCGCTTTACATCGACGACACGCCCGCCCTGCCGATCTCTCAGGTCGCCGCCCGTGCCCGCCGCCTGAAACGCACCCACGGGCTGGATGTGCTGATCATTGACTACCTGCAACTCCTTAAAGGCACGTCAAAAGAAAACCGCGTTCAGGAAGTGTCCGAGATCACCCAAGGCCTGAAAGCCATCGCCAAGGAATTGATGATCCCAGTCATCGCCCTGTCGCAATTGTCACGTCAGGTCGAATCCCGCGAAGACAAGCGCCCGCAACTGTCAGACCTGCGCGAGTCCGGCTCGATCGAACAAGATGCTGATGTGGTGATGTTCGTGTACCGCGATGAATATTATAAAGAACGCGAAAAACCGGGCGATCACGAACTGGACAAGATGGCCCAGTGGCAGACCGTGATGGAACAGGTCCATGGCAAGGCCGAAGTCATCATCGGCAAACAGCGCCACGGCCCCATCGGCACGGTAGAGCTCTCCTTTGAGGGGCGCTTCACCCGCTTTGGCAACCTTGCCAAACCCTGGCAAGGCAGCGGTGGACCCGACGTGGGGTTCTGACTCTCAGGCATTTTCTGTCCCCAAGTATCCCCGCCGGAGGCTCCCACCCCATCCTCAATCCCCGCCGTAAACCACCACCCCGTGGCAACGCCGCCGAGCGGGGGCTCGATGCCCCCCGAGGCGGCCCCCACACGCAGAAACCTGCCGAATGAACTTTCCCCCTTGACCCCAAGCCCGCGCCTGTCAAAACACCGATATGTCTACAGCAACCCTGACCATTGATCTCGATGCCATTGCCGCCAACTGGCGCAGCCTTGACCGTCTGTCCGGGCAAGGTGTGCAAACCGCCGCCGTGGTCAAGGCCGACGCCTACGGGCTTGGCGTCACGCGCGTTGCACGCGCTCTGGCTCAAGCCGGGGCGCGGCGATTCTTTGTGGCTGTGGCCGAGGAAGGCGCGTTGGTGCGGCAAGCCCTTGGTCCCGGCCCCCAGATCAACATCCTGTCCGGTCATATGGCGGGCGATACCGAGATGATGCACGATCTCGACCTTACCCCGATGCTCAACAGTCTGGAACAGATCACCCGCCATCTTGAATCGTTGCCAGGTCATCCGTTTGGCGTGCAGCTTGATACTGGCATGAACCGGCTGGGGATGGAGATGATGGAATGGGAGGCCGTGGCCAGCATCCTGCTGGAGGCGGGCCCGCAGCTCCTTATGTCGCACCTTGCCTGCGCTGATGAACCCGACCATGCGATGAACCTGCACCAATTGCAGACGTTCCATGAAATGACCGATGGCACCGGTATCCCACGCAGCTTTGCCGCCACAGGGGGCATCCTTCTGGGTCCTCAATATCATTTCGACCTGACCCGCCCGGGCATCGGTCTGTACGGCGGTCTGCCCTTCGATTCTGCCGCCCGCGTTGTCTCGCTGTCGCTGCCGATCATCCAGACCCGCGATGTCGATCCCGGTGAAATCGTCGGCTATTCCGCCACCTGGGAGGCCGAAGCCCCTGCCGTCATCGCGACCGTGTCTGGCGGGTACGCGGACGGTCTGCCGCGCAATCTGTCGAACAACGCCGTGCTGTGGGACCGGGACACCCCCCTGCCCCCTGGTGGGCCGCGTCTCGATGGACCTGATCACTGTCGATGTGACCCACTTGGCCGAAATTCCGCGCACTTTGGATATTCTGGGGCCACATCAATCGATTGACGATCTGGCCGAGGCCGCCGGCACCATCGGATACGAGGTGCTGACCGGCCTTGGCCCGCGCTATGCCCGCCGCTATGTCGAGCGTGCTGCGTGAACCTCGCCGTCCCGCTGGCGTCCTTGGGCCGCCCGGTTTTATCCGCCCTCGCAGCCCTTGGCCGCGTGGTGCTGTTTGCGGGTGCGGTGGTCAGTCACATCTTCCGCCCCCCGTTCTACCCGCGTGAATTTGCGGCAGCATTGCTGCAAATCGGCTGGTTTTCCTTGCCGGTGGTTGGCCTGACGGCGGTGTTCACCGGCGGTGCCCTGGCACTGCAAATCTATTCCGGTGGCGCTCGTTTCAATGCCGAGGCCGTGGTGCCTTCCATCGTCGCCATCGGCATGGCGCGTGAACTTGGCCCGGTGCTGGGCGGCTTGATGGTGGCGGCGCGTGTGGCCTCCAGCATCGCCGCTGAAATTGGCACCATGAAAGTGACTGAACAGATTGACGCGCTTGTCACGCTGTCTACCAACCCGTTGAAATACTTGGCCGTTCCGCGCGTTCTGGCAGCAACGTTTGCCGTGCCGGTCCTGGTTGCCGTCGGTGATGCCATCGGCATTATGGGCGGCTGGCTGGTGGGTGTATCCCGGCTCGATTTCAATTCAGCCAGCTATCTGCGCACCACCACAGATTTTCTTGAGGTCTGGGATGTTGGGTCGGGCCTGCTGAAAGGGGCAGCGTTTGGGTTCATCATCGCAGTGATGGGCTGCTATCACGGCATGAACTCTGCCAGGGGTGCCCAAGGCGTGGGAGCCGCGACCAAGACTGCCGTGGTCGGGGCGTCCGTGCTGATACTCGCCGCCAATTACCTGCTGACAGAGGTGTTCTTCACCTCATGATCGACCTTGCCGCCGTCACCAAGACTTTCGGCCCCAACCGCGTCTTGCGCGGCGTGAATCTGACGATCCCAAAGGGGTCCAGCATGGTGATCATCGGCGGGTCGGGTACAGGCAAATCAGTATTGCTGAAGTGCATTCTTGGCCTAGTGCGCCCCGATGCGGGCAGCATCAGCCTGGACGGCACCGATGTGCGCCGGGCGGAACGCGACTCCTTTCTCGCCCGCTTTGGCATGCTGTTCCAGGGCGGTGCGCTGTTCGATTCGCTGCGGGTGTGGGAAAACGTCGCCTTCCGCCTGATGCGCGGGCACTCCGCCCTGCCCAAATCCCAAGCCCGTGAGATTGCCATTGAAAAGTTGCGCCGGGTCGGGTTGACCCCCGCTGTGGCCGATCTTTACCCGGCTGAACTGTCTGGCGGCATGCAAAAACGGGTGGGCTTGGCCCGCGCCATCGCCGCCGAGCCTGAGATTATCTTTTTTGACGAGCCCACCACAGGGTTGGACCCGATCATGGCGGGAGTCATCAACGATCTGATCCGTGAAATCGTGGTTGAAATGGGGGCCACTGCCATGACCATCACCCATGACATGACATCGGTCCGTGCCATCGCCGATCATGTGGCGATGCTGCATGACGGCGTGATCCAGTGGACAGGCCCCGTGTCCGAAATGGACGCAACGCCAGACGCTTACGTGCAACAGTTCATCCATGGTCGCGCCAGTGGCCCTATCGCCGCGGTGCGGTGATGGAGGGGCTATTGCAGCATCTCTACACCCCTTCGCCGATCCTGCACTGGCTGCTGACCCTGCTGCCTGCCGCCATCACCCTCGCCGGGCTGATGGGCTGGGCAGAGCGTGAACGCGGCAACCGCCGCCTTGTGGCTTGGGCCGGTGGACTGACCCTGTGGATTTGGCTGCCCGTGCAGTTTGGCCTGCTGGAACTGCGGCAGCTTTCGGCGATGATCACCATTCTGGGCTGGCTGGGGCTGGTCGGGTTCTGGGCGCATCACGTCTGGACCAATCGCCCAACCCCGGTCTGGGCACATGCCATTGTCATCGCCCATCTGATGGCGATTGGCGTGGCATTGGTGGTCGCGGTGATCCGGGCGGTCATGCTGCCTTAGGTTGAGAATTGTTTCCAGAACGTCAACAACACCTGTTATCCACCTGATTTTAGGCTGATTTTCAGAAAACCTGCACGAAAAAACTTGCCAAACCCCTGCGTCCTTGGCTTTTGATTGGAAAATCGGTCGGGGGGCCGTCTTGTGGGGAACGTCATGCCTGTCGCGTTTTGAGATGCGCTGCATGTTCTGCGGAAATGGGGGCAGACGGCGGCTCAGGTGGTTGTCGTTGCGGGTAGGCGCTCGGCCATGGCCTCTTGTGCCCACGTCTTTCGGCGCGCTGTCCCTGCCTGCGGCGGGCACGTGAGCCTGCCCAAACCTCATACGTGACTTGACGCTCGGGGCGGCCCGCCCCACCTGCACGTTATGAAATACCTCAACCTGTCGCTGCTGATCTTGTTCCCCGTCGCGTGGTTCGCCCCCCTGCTGCGCGCAGGGTTGCTGCCGATCTTTGGGCTATCGGAAATCTCGGTGATCACCGGGCTGCAATCGCTGTGGGCGTCGGATGCGGCCCTGGCACTTCTTGTGACGGCACTCGCCATCTTTGCGCCCTTTGCCAAGACGGTGGGCCTCGCCCTGCTGCACTTCGGTTTGCTGAGCCCGCGCGCCCTGCCCGCGCTGCATTTCATGGGGAAGCTCGCGATGGCCGATGTGTTCCTGATCGCCCTCTACATCGTCATCGCCAAAGGGGCGGGCCATGTGACGATAGAGGTCGCATGGGGCCTGTATCTGTTCACCGCCTGTATCCTTGCGTCCCTGCTGATCTCACACCGCGGCACCTGATGCCGCCTCTTGCTGGCACCCCCCTTTTTGGTGCAGGTAGCAGGCATGAGCAAAGCCCCCGCCTTTACCTGCACCGCCTGTGGCACAGCCCACCGCAAATGGATTGGCAAATGTGACGGTTGCGGCGCGTGGAACACGCTGGTGGAAGAAGCCCCCCTCTCTACCGCCCCTAAATCGCTTGGTGCCCGTGGCCGCAGCATCCCCCTGACCGATCTTGCGACTGAGGAAGCCCCGCCG
>JANNNF010000004.1:0-7841 GCA_031398405.1 Rhodobacterales bacterium
TTCAGCTCGGTAAGATAGGGGTAACGGCAAGCGTGGCCCGCGAGCATGTGCGCGATATCTTGGACGCTGAAGATTTCAACATCTCATTGCAGATCAAGGCCGATGTTGCCGGAACAAAGGGTGAGATCTTCCGCTTGCATGGCAGCATCATCACAGAGGTAAATACGAAGGGCGAACTTTTTGTCCGCGCATTCACGACTGAAGGCGGCGAAATCCGTCTGACCACTGTTGGTACTCGTGTGAACGACCTGAAGTCGCATTATATCGGTATCACCTTGGACGATGGTCGTTTCGCTGTGTCGATTGATGGCAAGGTTTCGGCCGAAGCGGCCTTTTTGGGCACGCTTAAGTCGGATGGCACCCATTCACTGATTTTCGGCAACCCATGGAAGGCCGCAAACTTCAACGGTGATCTCACCGCGTTTGATATCACTGTAGGTGAGGCTGCGCCTTTGGCGGCAACTACGATATCATCCCTGGCATACGATTCCTCTATCAACAGCGATGACTATGTATCCGCTTCGTCTTTTCTACAGCCGGCTTTACCCACCATTTGGTTTGGTTTTGGTAGTGATGTCTGATCGGCCTCTTCAACCCGCGCGGATCTGGTCAAATGGCGCGCCTTTGTAAGTTGAGAACAGCCCTCGTCACGGGCCCAAGTCGGGCCTGTGGCGGGAGGGTCAAAGGCTGCACTTATGTCTTCAGCTGGCGTCACAAGGCCACTTCGATCCCCGGTGCGTTTGCCGAACAAAACTCATAAGGGATACCACGTGCCACTTGTGAAGACACTGGTCGCTCAAGCTGTCAGCACGTTACGAATCATTGAAGCCTTAGGCACATCGGCAACTCATGCACCTTTGGTGATCTTGTAGTTCGGAAATGGCTGGTAACAGTGTCGGCAAACTTGGCTTGGAAAATCGACGGTGCTGGGCTCAGGCGTTTCGATTAAGTCCCAAGAAGCGCCCCGGATCCAGCCCCATCCTTCAAAGTCCCGCAGCCTTTGTCAGATTGATCCGAAACCTTTCCTCCGACGTTGGTAGCGGCGGGTCATTTCGACTGAGGCATGGCGAAGCAGCTTTTGGACATAGTGCCCTTCGACTTTCACCGAAGGCGCCAGGCCGGCACGCATGGAATGGCCGGAGTCGGTCTTGGGGCAGATCAGGGCAAAGGCCGGCATCGTCTACCGTCTGTTTGACAAGCCGAGCGACATGCTTATCGCTGAGCCGTTCATTCATCGCGTGAGACCGCGATGAAGATCGGGCCAAGGTCGATCCTGGCGAAATGCCGCCATTGCGCTAGTGCATACACCGGACAAGTCTCGTTCGCTGATCCGCGAGCGATTTCCACCTCGCGCCAGCCGGTCTTGCCGCGCCGGGAGATCAGCGCATCGCCCTCTATCATCTCGACCCACCCGTCACTGTCCAGCGTGTCGTTCTTGCGGTGATCCAGGCAGACAATTTCAGACCACCAGAGCCCACTGGCAAATCCCACAAGCAAGATAGCCCTATGTTCAAGGCCGCGCAGATCATGGGGCGAGTGTCCAGCATGGCGCGGATTTGCCATGGTCTGGATATAACCGCTGCAGCGTGCCGGGTCAGTTGCTGTCCTGTTTCAGCAGCTTTTTGATCTTGCGTTGGGTTGTGTCGTTGCAAACGATCTCGGGGGGCAGGGTGGTACCGTCCGCCGCATCGCGCAGCACGGCGCGGAAATCGGTCAGCGCTGAGCCATCCGCCTGTGCTGCCTTCAGGGCCTCGGCAGCAATGCCTTCGGCGCGGGCGCGTTTGAGGATGACGCCAAGCAGTTGCACATCATGGGCGTGGTAGCTGCAATTCTTTTCCAGATTTTTCAGAAAATACCCCCCTTTCGCCTTTTCCGCCTGGGTGTTGAACCCGTAATAGGCCCAAGTCGGGCCTGTGCTGTCGCGGCCGTCGCTTTTGAAATCGGCCAGATCGGGGGCCGTTTCGGGGCCTTGATATCCGCCTGACAGGAACAACTGGTTCAGACCTTCCGTAATGGCTGTGTTCAGATCAAACGGCTCGTCCCAGCCAAGTTTGCCGGACAAGGCACTGATCAGGCCAAGGTCACGCAAAACATGCAGCATCTGATTAAGCGTGCCACCCGCATCTGACGGCCGGTCATGCCGCGTGATCGAATGATACCAGGTGCAGGTCAGGTCCGGGGCCGTGGCGCAGGGCTGCTGCGTGGCAAGTCCGCCCTGATCTACCGGGGCCAGCACGGTCGCGATGGTCCCGCGTGCCAGCGTGCGGTAAAATGCCGTGTCGGCTTTGGCGCGGTCATAGCCGCCTTTTGCCGATTGTGCCGCAAGCTGATACAGGAAATAGCCCAGACCCGTCTGGCCCATACCGTTGTAGGGCTGACCCAGATCATTGGTCAGCACCACGCCCGTGAGATCGCCCTTGGGCTGCAGATCCGCGCCAAAGCTGTCGGCAAAGCTTGCCAGCTTGCCGTCCATGCCGTGGCGGAACTGCACGGCGTCACGGCCCATCTCGGCCAGAATCTGATCGCGGGTAAAATCGGCAAGAGTGGGCATGCCGGGCAGATCGAGGACCTGATCTGCCCCATACTTCTTCCAGCTGTCGCGGACATCGCGCAGGCATTGCTCCAGCCCGTGCCAATAGCGATCCACTTCGAAGGTGACCTCCCCGCTGCACTCGGGGCAATCGGTGGTATCGGCAAGGTCTGTGCCGCAATTGCCAAGCGCGCTCATCCCTAGCGGCCGGGTTTCGGCGCACAGACTGCCGCCCCAGATGCAGGCAACCAGCAGTGGCATGATGTATCGGGGCATGTCAGACTCTTTGCTGCGAAGATTGCGGTTAAGAAGATGTAATGCCATCAGTTTATACCTTGGCCACGCAATGGCAATCTTGCCAAGGCAGGCCGTCCCGCAATCCGCCGATTGTCCGCCGCTTCTTTTGCCACAGCGTTGGCTTACCGGTGCCGGGCGGCTATACGGGGCCCAAGCTGACGCCGGGGTTTTGGAGCGACGTTACCGATGTGGAAAAATTTCCCGCGCCAGAGCGAGCTTGACCGGGGCCGCTTTGCGCTTGATATGGCGCGGCCGCTGCCCGAGCGGGAGTATGTGATGTATTTCACCCCGCGTTCAGGCAGTTCGTGGATCACCGACATCGTCTGGCAAACCCGGCGGCTGAGCTTGCCTGGTGAGGTGTTCAACCCCAATTTCCTGCCAAACATCATCCAATCCTACAACGCGTCCAGCATGGATGAATATTGCGACGTGCTGCGGCGGCGGCGCAATACCAGGGGGGTGTTCGGCTTTCAGATCACCTATCACCAGCTTGCGGCGGTGTTTGACCGCGAGTCCGATTTTCTGGCCCGGTTCCCCAGCCCGATCTGTTTCTGGCTGATCCGCCGCGATATCGTTTTGCAGGCGATTTCGTTGTACAAGATGGTGCAGACCCAAGCCGGCCATGCCGCACAAACGCCCCTTGATGAAATCGCACGCCGCGATCAGGACGTTGCCTATGACGGGGCGGCGATCCGGCATTGGTTGCAGCATATCCTGAACGCCGAGATCAAGACCGAAGACATGTTCGCCCGCCATGGTCTGAAACCGATGCGGATGAGCTATGAACGCAATGTCGAAATGCACCCAAACCATGTGGTTCAGGTGATGGGGCAGCATATCGGCGTCCCGAAGATGCGGCTGAAGCCGCTGGAAAGCGCGCATAGCAAGATCGCCACCGCGACCAACGACAGCTTCGCCGACCGCTTTCGCAGCCAGTACGCAGGGTTCTTGCAAGAGGTGGACGCACAGCGCAGCCCGATGCTGGCCCAGCTTGAGTATTATGGCCCCCGCATTGGTCCCCGGGTCGGTCCGCGTGTCGGGCCGCGTGTCGGGCCGCATGTCGGGCCGCATGTCGAGCCGCGGGTGGGGCCGCGTGTTGGCCCGTCGTTCGGGGTTGGGCAAGGTGTGTCGGGTCAAGATACGCAAGGGTATGGCGGCTAAAGGCAAGCAGGGCTTGGCACAAAGGCAGGCTCTGGAATTACGGGCACTAGAATTCAAGCCGCAGTCTCTGTAGGAGGAAACAGGGATCAAGCGCGCAGAGGTCGCATTGAATACTCAGATATCAAATACTCAGGCAGCCGCGGAACGACCTGAACTGCGTGTCGTAGCGACAGGCACCGAAGCCGCAGGCGTGGGGGCCGCAGGCGTGGGGGCCGGAATGGGGGCCGGAGGCGTGGACGTCATGGCGGCTGATCCGGGGATACCCCCGGTTGTGGCCCCAAGCCGGTTTCAGTTGCGCCATTGGGGCCTGGTGATTTCCTTCTTTATTCTGGTGGTGGTGCCGACTTTGGCGGCGGGCTGGTATCTGTGGACCCGTGCGGCAGATCGCTATGTGTCTGACGTGGCGTTTTCGGTGCGCAATGCGGAAACCTCGTCGGCGCTGGACATGCTGAGCGGCATCGGCGGGCTTGGCCTGACCAGTTCGTCCTCGGATACCGATATCCTCTATCAGTTCATCCAGAGCCAGGAACTGGTCAGCCGGATCGACACGGCCATCGACCTGCGCAAGATCTGGTCGCGCGCGGACCCTGCGGTAGACCCGGTGTTTGTCTATCATCCGCCCGGTACCATCGAAGACCTGATGGGCTACTGGCCGCGTATGGTGAAGGTCTACAATGACAGCGGCACGGGTATTCTGAATGTGCAGGTGCAGGCCTTCACACCGCAAGAGGCGCAGCAGATTGCCCAGATGATCTATGATGACAGCTCGGAGATGATCAACCGGCTGTCGGCCATCGCGCGCGAGGATGCGACGCGCTATGCCCGCGAAGACCGTGATGCGGCGATGGACCGGCTGAAACTGGCCCGCGCCGCCTTGGCCGATTTCCGCAATCGCACGCAGATTGTGGACCCGGCCGCCAATGTGCAAAACCAGATGGGTCTGCTGTCGTCCCTGCAAGGTCAGTTGGCCGAGACCCTGATTTCCCGCGCCACCCTGAAAGACACCGTGCCCGCCAACGACCCGCGCCTGCTGCAAGAAGACCGCCGCATCGAGGTGATCAAGGCGCAGATTGTCGAGGAACGTAAAAACCTCGGGCTGGGCAGCGGGGTCAGCGGTGATCAGTCGGGCGTGTTTGCCGATCTGGTGGGCGATTATGAACGGCTGGTGGTGGACCAGGAATTCGCCGAGCAGACCTATACCGCCGCCATGGCAACCTATGATGCCGCGGCGGCGGAATCCCGGCGTCAGACCCGCTATCTGGCCGCCCACGTCAACCCGACGCTGGCCGAAGCAGCCGAGCAGCCGCAGCGGCTGGTGTTGCTGGCCCTGGTCACGCTGTTTGCGTTTCTGATCTGGGCAATCATCCTGCTGGTGTTTTACGCGCTGCGGGATCGCCGCTGAGGTCTGGCCATGATCGTGTTGCGCAACCTTTGCAAAACCTACTCTTTGTTTGGCGAGCACAAGATGGTTGCCGACAACATCAACGCGGTGTTTCCGTCAAAGGTTTCGGTGGCGCTGCTGGGGCGCAACGGGGCGGGCAAATCCACCTTGCTGCGGATGATTGCCGGCACCTCTGACCCCACCTCGGGTGAGATCCTGTCCACCGGGTCGATTTCCTTTCCGGTGGGCTTTGCCGGGTCGTTCCACCCCGACATGACGGGCGCGCAAAACACCCGGTTCGTGGCGCGGATCTACGGGGCCGACACCGATGCGATGATGGCCTATGTTGAAGAATTCGCCGAACTCGGCGTGCATTTCCAACTGCCGGTGCGGTCTTATTCATCAGGGATGCGGTCGCGCTTGTCGTTCGGGGTGTCGATGGCGCTGAACTTTGACACCTATCTGATCGACGAGATCACCGCCGTGGGCGACGCCGGGTTCCAGAAGAAAAGCCGTGAGGTGTTCAAGGCCCGGATGGCCAATGCCGGGGCAATCTTTGTCAGCCATTCGATCGGCAAGGTGCGCGACATGTGCGACGCCGGGGCCGTGCTGGAAGACGGCAAGCTCAGCTATTACGGCGATGTCGAAGAGGCCATCGAGCGCCATATCTTCAACATGGAGGGACCGCAGAGCCGCGTCGCCATGGCGGGGGCGGGGCCTGGCATCGGCGAGGACCCCGAAACCGGCGAGGCGCTGGATTTCCCCGAAGATGCGCGGATGATGTTTTGCATGGGCGCGCCACAGACCGGCACGGATCTGGTGTGGGAACATCTGCGCCGCCACCGGGCCTGCCATTTCACCCAGACGCGCGAGCTGCATTACTTTGACATTCTGGCCGGGCAGGGCGACGATACCTTGCGGCGGCGGCAGAAAGCCGTGCGCACGCTGGTCAGCCGCCTGCAACCGGGCAAGACCGGCGAAAATCAGGAAACCCTGAAGATGCTGGCGGATGTCGCCGAATTGCTGGCGATCTACGCACCCCTGCCTTCGGACACCAGCACCACGCCTGCGCGGCACCGGCGCTATGTGGATCTTTTGTTAAAGGCGCGGACAAAGCAACCGGTGGTCTGCGATATCACGCCAAGCTACGTGAACCTTGCAACCGAGGATTTTGCCGAGATGGCAACCATCGGGTCGGCGCGTTTTGTGGTCACCCTGCGCGATCCGGCAGACAGGCTTTGGGCGCAGATTTATGCCGATACTGCCGCGGCAGGTACCTCTGTCGACGACCGCCTGCAAAACGCCGAGTCCGTGGCCCGGCAGATGCTGGCAGAGGGCAATCTGGCCCTGCGCCCCGACTGCAATTATCATCGCACGGTCGTGGCGCTTGACGCAGCGGTGGTGGCAAGCCGGATCAGATACGTGTTCCATGAACAGCTTCGCGCCCAGTCCACGCTGGATGATCTGTGCGCCTTTCTTGGTATTCCGCCCCGGATGGCAGAGATGGTCGGGGAAGACGTGATCCCGGCCCCGCCCGCTGATCTTGCCGCCGCTTTGCGCGAAAGCCTGCAACCGCAATATGATCAGATGCGTCAGCGGTTTGGCACGGCGCTTCCCGAGGGCTGGACATGAACACGCCCGATCTTACCCCCGATTTGCCACCTGCGGCCCCGGGCAAGGCGTTGCGCCGGGTGTCAGCCCGTCTGCCCTTTGCGGGCGCCCGCACCGTTCTGGCGCTGATCCTGCGGGAAATGTCATCCACCTATGGCCGGTCTGCCGGGGGGTATCTTTGGGTCATTCTGGAACCGGTGCTGGGCATTGCCATCTTGTCGGCGATCTTTTCGCTGGGGTTCAAAAACCCGAGGCTGGGGTCAAATTTCCCGATCTATTATGCAACCGGCCTGCTGCCCTATCAGTTTTTTGTCACCGTCAGCGGCAAGGTTTCACAGTCGATCACCTATTCGCGGCAACTGCTGGGGTATCCCAGGGTCACCTTTACCGATGTGATCACGGCACGGGTGATCCTGAATGTGCTGACGCAGATCATTGTGGCCTGCATCGTGCTGACCGGCATTCTGGTGGCGTTTGACACCCGCACCACGCTGGATATGTCCCGGATCGTGCTTTGCTATGCCATGGTGACGGCACTGGCAGTCGGCATTGGCACGCTCAACTGCTTTTTGTCCTCGATGTTTTCGCTTTGGGCGCGGGTCTGGGCGATTGCGACCCGGCCTTTGTTCCTGATCTCGGGCACGATCTTCTTGTACGAAGCCATTCCCCAGCCCTATCGCGGCTGGCTTTGGTACAACCCGCTGATGCATGTCAGCGGCGAGATGCGGGCAGCGTTCTATTTCAGCTATGACGCACCCTACGTCACGCCAAGCTATGTCTTTGCCATCAGCGGCATTTGTTTCATGGCGGGCATGCTGCTGCTGCGCCGGTATCACCGCGACATCCGTGAGTTGTAGCAGC
>JANNNF010000055.1:0-2373 GCA_031398405.1 Rhodobacterales bacterium
ATACCGGAATTGGACCCGGTGATGATCGCGGATTTGCCTTTAAGCATGATATAGCCCCAGAGGTTGATGTTGCGGGTGCAGCATAGCGGCTGCGGAGGCATTGACCACAGCCAACCCCTGCCATTCCCAAAACGCATAAAAAAAACGCCGGCACGAGGCCGGCGTTAAGTTATTGAGGCAGGTTTCATACAGGCAAGAAACCTATCGAGCAGTAAGCTCTGTATAATCCTCTGTGCGCCGATGGCCAAGCTAAAAGTTTGAAATGGTTCGACGACATGTCTAAGGTCCGGTCCAACAAACACAGAAATCATGGGATTGTCGCCAGAATGAAACAGACTGTTCTTGGATTTCTGGGCCTGCTGATGCTGGTGATCCCCGCAAGTTTTGCAGGCAAAATAGCCATAGCTGAACCGGCACATGGCATAGCTATGTATGGCGACCCTGCCCTGCCCCCGGATTTTGTGTCCCTGCCCTATGCCAACCCCGATGCCCCCAAAGGTGGGCGCATTACCTTTGGTGAGGCGGGAAGCTATGATTCGCTCAATCCCTTCATCCTGAACGGGTCGCCCGCTGCAGGGGTTTCAGCCCTGACGGTTGAGACACTTATGGGTCGTTCCTACGACGAGCCTTTCAGTTTGTACGGTCTTTTGGCCGAATCGGTCGATACCGATGCCGCGCGCAGCTATGTGGCTTTCACCCTGCGCCCCAATGCTCGATTCTCGGATGGCAGTCCGGTCACGGTGGAAGATGTGCTTTGGTCGTTTGAAACCTTGGGAACCCTTGGCAACCCGCGCTATGCCACCGCTTGGGCAAAGGTGGCCTCGGCAAATGGGGTAGACTCGCGCACCGTCCGCTTCACTTTTACGACACCCGACCGTGAATTGCCGCTGATCCTGGGCCTGCGCCCCATTTTGCAAAAGGCTCAATGGGCAGGGCGAGACTTTACAGAGGCCACTCTGATCGCCCCAATCGGGTCTGGTCCCTATGTGGTTGCCGCGACCGACCCGGGCCGGTCGATCACCTACAAGCGCAACCCAGACTGGTGGGGCCGCGATTTGGCATTCAACCGCGGCCTGCATAACCTTGATGAGGTGATCTACGAATATTTCGGCGCGGGCACCGTGGTATTTGAGGCGTTCAAGGGCGGCACCATCAGCACCTTTCGCGAAACCAACGCTGCCAAATGGCTGACCAACTATGAATTCCCCGATGAGTCCAATGGCAAGATCGTCCAATCTGAAATCCCGCACAGCCGCCCCTCTGGCATCGAAGGGTTCGTCTTCAACACCCGCAAGCCGATCTTCGCCGACTGGCGTGTGCGCGAGGCGCTGATATACGCGTTCAATTTTGAACTGATCAACAACACGCTAAACGGCGGCGCGCAGCCGCGCATCACGTCTTACTTTGGCAACTCCACGTTGGGCATGACAGCCGGCAGCCCCGCCACCGGCCGTGTGGCCGAACTGCTGGCCCCCTTTGCCGCTGACTTGCTGCCAGGGGCCATCGACGGCTACATGCTGCCAGTGTCAGACGGAACCGAGGCCAACCGCAAGAACATCCGCCGCGCGACTGCACTGCTGGCCGAGGCGGGCTGGACTGTGCAAGACGGGGTGCTGAAAGACGCCAAGGGCACGCCATTCACCTTTGATATTGTGCTGGTACAGGGGGCCGATGAAACCGCCTCAGCTGCCACGATCTATATCGAGGCGTTGAAACGGTTGGGTATCAGGGCCACGCTGACATCGGTAGATTCCGCCCAGTACAAGGAACGCACCACCGCCTATGATTTCGACATGACCCATTACATCCGCTCGCTGTCTCTTAGCCCAGGCAATGAACAGACGTTGTACTGGGGGTCGGCAGGCGTGACAGAGCCCGGCAGCCGCAACTGGATGGGGATGCAATCTGCGGGCGCCGAGAAGATGATTGCCGATATGCTGGCAACGGACGACCCTGCTGAATATGCCGCTGCCATTCAGGCACTGGACCGCATTTTAACCACAGGGCGCTATGTAATCCCGATCTGGTACTCTAAAGTGTCGCGTATGGCGCATCAAAGCAATTTGAAGTATCCTGCGCAGGTGCCGCTGTACGGCGACTGGCTGGGGTTTCTGCCAGACGTATGGTGGTATGAAGAATAGCGAACCTAAAATCAAAAAACGAACAGGCAGAGCATGAAAAACCTGATGATCCTTGTGGCGGTGCTGACCGCACTTTCCAGCTGCGGCACGGTAGACGGCATGGGCCGCGATATCTCGGGCGGCGCGCAGCGGGTGGGTGGTTGGTTTAACTGACGCGCCCAGTCTGACGCGCCCAGTCTGACGCGCCCAGTCTGACGCGCCCGGTCTGACGCGCCCGGTATGATGCCCACCG
>JANNNF010000191.1:0-3960 GCA_031398405.1 Rhodobacterales bacterium
GATGACGACATCGCTTTGCCCGACCTGCAGCAAGCGCGCGGCGTGGCGGGCACCTTGTTTGTCCATAAGATCGCAGGGGCAATGGCAGAATCCGGCGCGGATTTAGAGAGCATTACCACTGCCGCCCAGGCCGTGATCAAGGGCGCGTTCACCATCGGCATGTCGCTGAACACTTGCACTGTACCGGGTTCCCCCCGCGAAGACCGCATCCTGCCCGGTATGGCCGAGCTTGGCCTTGGCATCCATGGCGAGGCAGGGGTGGAGCAGGTGGCAATGCCCTCGGCCCATGCCGCGATGGCGATGGTGACAGAAAGGCTCGCCCGCCATGCAGGCCCCGGCGACCATGTCGCGCTACTGAACAACCTTGGCGGCACCACCCCGTTAGAAATGTCGGTACTGGCCGAAGAGCTTGCCGCATCGCCCCTTGGTGCGCGCATCAAATGGCTGATCGGCCCTGCGCTGATGATGACCTCGCTGGATATGCACGGCTTTTCCGTATCCCTGCTGCCCGTGACGCCCGATCAGGTCAAGGCGCTGGCAGCGCCAGTGCCCATGCACACTTGGCCAGGCCTTGCCGCCCTTGGCCCTATTGTCACCCGCCCGCTGCCCGACGGATTGTCGCCCATTCAGGCCGTTCCCTCTGACCACCCCGCCCGCCGCGCACTGATTGAACGGGTCTGCCGCGCCCTGATCGCAGCGGAGCGTGATCTGAACGCGCTGGATGCCAAATCCGGTGATGGCGATACCGGGTCCACCCTCGCCGGGGCCGCCCGCGCGCTGATTGCGGCGTTGGACCGCTTGCCCCTTGCAGACCCCACCCAGCTTTACCGCGCCATTGGCAACGAGCTTAGCCAAACGATGGGCGGATCATCGGGGGTCTTGCTGGCGATCTTCTTTGCCGCTGCGGGGGATGCGTCCGCAGGCGGGCGCAGCCTGCACGGCGCGCTGACGGCAGGGTTGGACCGGATCATGCAGGTCGGCGGTGCCGCCCCTGGCCACCGTACGATGATCGACGCACTTGCCCCGGCCCTGCACGCCCTGCCTATAGGCCTGCCCGCCGCGGCTGCCGCCGCCCGCGCAGGGGCAGACGCCACAGCTCAGATGACCCACGCCAAAGCAGGCCGCGCCAGCTATATTACTGCCGACAAACTGGCCGGCCACACCGACCCGGGGGCCGAGGCGGTGGCGCGCGTTCTGGCGGATTTGGCGATGTAACGGGCCATCAGCCCCTTGCACCGCCCGTCCCGATCCGGTATCCCAATCAAACTTTGAGGCGGGTGGGCAGGCAGGCTATGCACCGGATTGCAAATCCGAGTAGACCGGTTCGATTCCGGTACCCGCCTCCAACTATTTACACAAGTCATTGAAATCGATATTTTTATTAATCCCCAACTGTTTGTGCCCGTCAACTGACCCGCCATAATCATCGCGGTTGATTGCGACATGGAAATTTCTCAGACGCATCAAATCCGCACCTATACTGGTCTGGACAGACTCAGGTGATACGACCGTTGCTCATTTCGCATTTAAAACCAGTAGAGAAGGCCACTCTTCTAATATCAGTCCTTTGAAGCGGCGTCCTTGTTTGCACAGCAACAGCTGAGCGATAGGATGGAAGGCGAAAAGTCAAACAAGCATGTTGTTGAGCCGTCTGAAACCCAATACCGGTTCTCTCCAGAGAAATTTCCTGATGAACTTCCAGTGTACGTCCTTCGCCCCAGGTGTTTAGTCCCGGCATCTGGTGGATCGGGTCTAGAATGAATCGATCCGGCTCTGATGTCCAGATTTTGCATATGTATTCGTAGGGCGTGAGGCCGCTCAGGGTCTCGAGCCTTCGAGCGAAGGTGTAGGTGAAGAGGGAACAGGCAACAGTCCAGTGGACTGTTGACCCCGACGCAAGAGGAAGTCCGCGAGCTGCGTTCGCAGCTGATCGCGGGTTTCGTCGTGGAACCGTTTTAAAGTCGTGTCCTTGATCGTTCTGTTCATGCGTACGACCTGACCATTGGTTCACG
This sequence comes from Rhodobacterales bacterium, assembly GCA_031398405.1. GTDB lineage: Bacteria > Pseudomonadota > Alphaproteobacteria > Rhodobacterales > Rhodobacteraceae > JANNNF01. The sequence goes on from JANNNF010000191.1 coordinate 2,013, forward strand.
GATGGTTGGGCTTGGTCAACCGGTACTCGAACCCGTTGGCTTCGCAGATCGTGTCGAAGCGCATTGGCCGGCTGCTGGGTATAGAGACAGTCGTCCAGCGGTAGCAGCGCGTGGCGCCGGAACGCGATGATTGCCGCTTCCTCGGCTTCGGTCAAAACCGTCGAGCGCGGTTCCGTCGGCCCGGTGTTCATATCCTCGACCGTTGCCCGCTTCCGCCACGTTGCGACCGTCTTGGCATTGAAGCCCAGTGCCTTGCTCAGTTGCGCGAGCGAAGTTTGCCCCTTTCGGGCCATTGCCGCACAATGCCCTGCCGGACAACAGATCGCCTTATTGCAGCTCTGACGGCGTCCGCCCCTTTCGGTAAATGCAGGCATTCACCTGCCGGGCAACGGGATCGTGGCGCTCCCGTGACGAACGTGTCCCATAGTGCTTCCTTCCATTCCTGAGAAAAGATCGCACCATCAAACCGTGGGATCAGACACCTAGGGGTACCGCCTTACGCACCAGAGCTTCACCGAGGGCTGCGGCAAATCCAGCCGGATCGATCCCGAACCCCCTCTGAACTCGTTGACTGGACCCCGAGTGCCACCGCCAAAGCCGTGCTCATCTCATCGATGGGCTGGCCGACGGATGCGGCACCGAGTGCCACGATGATATTCAATGCACCGCTTTTCAGTGCCGTCACATCGACCCGATTTTGGGAAAGGGGCAACATTCCATGCGCTAACCAATATTGAAAATTGCCGTTTATCCGGTCAAAGATTTCCATGTCTTCGGCTGTCATTGCCTCTGCATGCAGCCCATCTGCGGTCATGAATTGTGCCATAGCGGCCCTCGGCAGCTTGTTCATTGGGTTGGGCAAATGGCGTCGTTCATTGGTGGGTCAGACTATGAGACGCCTTTTCTTTGCTTGTCGATCAGGACGGCCTGTTGCCAGCGGCTCGGTTTCTTGTCTGTCCGGTGAATGCAGCCCGCCCAGCAGCAAGGCCGCTTCTTTCCCTCCAGCAGTTCATCGCAGGTTCGTGTGATGCGGCGTTCGCGCGTTGTTGCCTGTTTCGCGTCTTCGACCCAGCAAATGAACTCATTTCGGCTAAGTGGGGTGAGGTTCTCCCATAGCGCCAAAATTTTCGAGTCTGCTTGCAACGCTGCCTGAAGGTCTTCACCAGCTTCATGAACAGTGCCATGAAGGAAATTATCCATTATAAAGACCTAGGGTCAGCATTGTCGGAGCAGAGATAGTCACCCAGGGCTGCGGCAAATCCAGCCGGGTCCATTCCGAATCCCATATGATCTCCTGGAAATATTGTTGGCTGTACCCCGAGTGCCGCCACCAAAGCTGTGCCTATATCCCCGCCGGGGATCAGTAAAAGGGTCGGTCCGCTGCCGCGTTGTTCAACGTAAATCGATGCGCCGGGAACCGCGATGCTGCGGGTGAGAGGTGTTTGGGACATGGTTTTGGCTTCTCCTTCGGCGCTGGACTTGGCCATGATGATCGGTGCCGGCTTTGAGCGGAACTTAACCGGGTGGCATTCGCTCGAATTTCTTCAAGGAGGGATCAATCGTGTCCCATACATGCCCCCGGATCGTATACGTCACCAACTGCGGTTTGAATTGTCCAGGGTCATCAAGGCTGGTCGCGTGGACCGCGATCAATTCGGGCATTGCTGCGAATGTCAGATAGACTGGCGTTCCACAGGAAGGGCAAAAGGCGTGGACTTTTTCATTTCCGCTGTCGCCCGCCACCCGCCAGGTCTTTGCTTCGCCTGTAACTGTCACATCGGCTCGGTGAGAAAAAGTCAGATAGGACCCATGGCCTGTGCCACTCCGTTTCTGGCAATCGCGGCATTGGCAGTGGTTCTCAACGATGGGCTCGCTTTTCGTTTCGTAGCGGATTGCGCCGCACGCGCATCCGCCAGCATATGTATTTGTCATTATCATTCTCCACCTT
>JANNNF010000143.1:0-2057 GCA_031398405.1 Rhodobacterales bacterium
CCTGCCGACATTGCTGCCAGAATCGCCTGGTTTGACGCGCGCGGATCGCCTGCAAGGGCAACCTGGCCCGCATATTCCGGCTTCATCAGATCAGCCCAGCTGGTCGGCGAATTTGCCACAAGATCTTTGTTCACAAGGAACGACATCACGCCATAATAGTCGCCATACCAGAAGCCTTCGGCATCCTTGGCGGTGTCAGGGATGCTGTCCCAGGTTGAAACCTTGTAGGCTTGGATCAAGCCTTCCGCCTTGGCCGACGGGCCGAACGACAGGCCAACGTCGATCACGTCGGGCGCTTGCGGGCCGGTGTTGTCTTTGTTGGCCTTGATGGCCTCGATCTCATCGGCGGACCCTGCGTCGGGGTTCAGTTCGTTCACGGTGATTTCGGGGTACTTCTTCTTAAAGCCCTCGATCACGGCACCGTAGCCACACCAGTCATGCGGCAGCGCGATGGTGGTGAGCTGGCCTTCCGCCTTGGCGGCGGCAACCAGTTCATCCATGGATTGCGCCGAGGCAAATGTTGCCCCCAGCATCGCGGTGACGGATGCCGTCACGCCCAGAATATTGCGAAGTTTCATCAGGTCTCTCCCGGTTGATGACTTTGTTACACCGCTTGTTTCGCCCCGGCCTCGGATCGCGCCCTGTGAAGGTGTCCCCGTCTGCCCGACCGCGCGTGCGGCTTTTGTAACAGAAAGGTAAAGGCCATGTGACGTTACTTGCAAGCCTGTCTATCGTGGCCGTGTAACAATTTCTTCACAACCGTCAGGTCTTGAAACTATTTGCACGTTATTCTCGCGGACTTAGCCGTCAAACCGGGTGGCTCCGCGCCGTGCCGCATCCACGGGTTGCGTCAGGATCACCGCCTGATGGGCGCGCTGATCACAGTTGGCGCGCGGGCAAATGCGGCAATTGATGCCGATGGCCGTCATCCGCGCGCCTTGCATCGAAAACGCCTCGGCATAACCGATGGCAGTCGCGTGATCGATGGTGCAGCCAAGTGCCACGGCCAGCCGGTTGTCTTGGGAATGACGGATCCACGTCGGGCGATCCACTGTTCTGGAAAACACGAAATACTGCGATTTATCAGGCATTTCAACGAATTGTGGCATGATCTTGCCGGGGGTTCTGAACGAGGTATGCACATCCAGCCGTGGACAAGCCCCGCCATATTCAGCCAAGTGAAAATCGGTGGCGTTGAACCGCTTGGTCACGTTGCCGCCCTTGTCGATCCGCAGGAAAAAGAACGGCACCCCTTGCGCCCCTTCGCGTTGCAGGGTGGTGGCGCGGTGGCAGGCCTGTTCAAATGAGACGCCAAAGCGGGTGGCGATATGGTCCAGATCGTACTTGGTCGCCCGCGCCTCGGCGAGATACGCGTCATAAGGCATCAGCACGGCAGCAGCGAAATAGTTGGCAAGTTCCACCCGCAGACGCGCCGCGCCTCGGGGTTCGGTCAGGCCTGACCGGGCAATAATTGCGTCCAGCACCTCTGCCTGCCCCAGCAATCCCGCCATATGACACAACTGGAAAATGCGGTTGGTATGATCCAGCGCCTCTGACAGCAGAATCTCGCGCCGGGATTCGTCGTATTGGCGCAGGGTGCCGGGCAAATCTTCCACCCGCACCAGACGCACGGTGATGCCCATCTGGTCGCGCAAGCGCCGTTTCAGGGCAGAGTAAACCTCATCGCGTTCGACCGGCCCATCCCAGAACGATTCTGCCGCCTGCTCCAATTCGCGAAAGTGGTTGCGTTGGCGGCGAAAGACATTGTGAACCGCCGCCTCGGGGGATGAAGCAACGGTGGGGGTTTCGCCTTCGGCCCGCGACAAAAGCTGATCAGTGGCGGCCAGATATGCGCGGTGCAGGCGCAAGAAGGCCCCGGCAAGCGCGGGGGAATGAACGAGTGCGGCCCGCAGTTGCGCAAGATCGGGCTTGGCTTCGGTGAAAAGCGGGTCTTGCATTGCGGCGCGCAGGTCGGCCAACTGCCCCGCGCCGTCATCCTCGGCAATTTCGTGCCAATCAACGCCGTACACCTCAAACATCCGTAGCAGCACGGCGAC
>JANNNF010000197.1:0-1788 GCA_031398405.1 Rhodobacterales bacterium
CGCCACAATGGCAGAAAAGTTCATCGACCCGGTCGAGATGATGATGCCAATGATGATCAGGCCAAGCGAGACTTCATAAGAAATCATCTGCGCCGCAGACCGCAGCGACCCAAGGAACGGGTATTTTGAGTTTGACGCCCATCCCCCCATGATCACGCCATACACTTCAAGACTGGACACGGCGAACACGAACTGGATGGCGACGTTGATGTTCGACAACACCCAGCCATCAGCAAACGGGATCACCGCCCAGCCCACCATGGCAAGGATGAAAGACAGCAGCGGCGCAAGAAAGAACACCGGGCGATCCGCCCCTGCTGGAATGACGATTTCCTTGACCACATATTTCAGAGCGTCGGCCACCGATTGCAGCAGGCCAAACGGCCCCACCACATTCGGGCCGCGCCGCATTTGGACGGCGGCCCAGATCTTGCGGTCGCCATAGACCAGAAACAACAGGCTGATCATCACGAAGCCCACGATCAGCAGGCTTTGCGCCGCGATCAGAACCGCTGTCCCGAACCCTGTGGAAAGAAAATCAGCCATAGTTGAACCCTATCATCATATCGTCGGTATCCCGCGCGCACCGCAATCGCGCACTGTGACCTCGGCGTCAATCGTTGCTATCCCGCGCGGCAATGCCGCCGAGATTGTGTAGACCGCATCTCCGCGCGAAACCGCGCCATCCCGCGTCACCGTGGTGCGCACATGGCGCGCAAACCCGAACCCTCGGATCAACGCATATTGCGCCGCTGCGCAGCGGGCGTAATCGTCCACATCGCTTTGTGCCTGCGCCCCTGTCATTGCGACCCGGAAATTAACCAGATCGCCGTCCAGCAGCACTGTCTCTATCCCCCTGTAGGAAGCGGTTTGCGGCCCTTGATCCTGCGGCGCGCACCCGCTCAGCGCGCCAAGGGCGAGCATCAGGGTGGCAAGCAGTAGGGCCTGGGCCAGCATCATTCGGCGGCCATGGGGGGGGCCGCCCGTGCCGCCGCAATTGCGGACAGCTCTGCCATCACGGTAGAGGCCCGGGCAATCGGGTTGGTCATGTAGAAGTCGGTGATCACATTGCGGAAGTTGGCGTTGCCGGGATCACGCGGGGTCAGCGGCGTGATGGCGTTTTCCGCCACCTCGTCAATCCGGCCCAGATGGGGCGCGGCAGCCACCACAGCGGCCCGCAAGGAACCAAGACTGTCCCAGGGCAGGGTCTGGCCCAGTTCTGCCGACAAAGCCCGCAGGATCGCCCAGTTTTCCTTGGCCTCACCCGGGGCAAAGCCCGAACGCATCGCCAGTTGCGGGCGTCCTTCGGTGTTCACGAACAGACCATTTTCTTCGGTGTAAGCTGCGCCCGGCAGGATCACATCGGCGCGGCCCGCGCCCCGGTCGCCATGGCTACCCTGATAGATTACGAACGCCCCTTTGGCGATTTCGACCTCATCCGCGCCAAGGTTATAGATCACCTCGGCCCCCTCAGTCGCAGCCACCAGACCACCATCGGTGCAGGCCCCCACATCCATCGCTCCGACGCGGGAGGCGGCGGTGTGCAGGATCAGCAACTTGGAATTCGAGTTTTCCGCCAGCTTGATCGCATGGGCCAGAACAGCCTCGCCATCCGCCTCGTTGATCGCCCCTTGCCCAACGATCACCAAGGACGGTGCCGCGCGGGTTTCGTCCGAAATCTCACGCGAGGACAGGGCTACCAAAGCTGCCCGGTCGGTGCCGAAATGCGCATATTCATAAGTCAGATCTACCGGCTGCCCCACCAAACCGATCTTTGCCCCGTTGATC
>JANNNF010000198.1:0-15173 GCA_031398405.1 Rhodobacterales bacterium
ACGGTCGAGAAGTGTTCGATAAGGCCTTCGGCTTGCGTGCTGGACAAATCCTGACGCGAGATGAAAACATGCTCATAAAGCGGCATGCGTACTCCGTTCATTATCTTGGCGCATTTCAAAGGACGGGCAGACACTTTCCGCGGCCCGTCCACGAGAGCCTGCGCCGGTTCATGGAAATGCGGAAAGTTGGGGCCTTATACAGGCTTGGGCTGCGTTTGCAAGCCGAGGGTGCTGGTGTTCACCCATGAACACATTCTGTTCAGGCGTAGTGAGTTGTGCGGTGATGCCGCATGGGGCATCTAAGTGGCATGCAACGGCCATGAAGGCCAAAACTTTGGAGTTTCCGCATGATCCGTTTCGCCCCGCTGGCCTTTGGTCTGGCGCTTTTCGCCGCCCCCGCCTTTGCCGCCCCCGAGAAATACACGCTGGACAGCGGCCACAGCCAGATCGTGTTCAGCTATAACCACCTTGGGTTTTCGACCGGATACGGCATGTTTTCGGGTTTTGCTGGCGAGATCATGTTTGATCAGGCCGAACCTGCTGCCTCGTCCGTCACAGTGTCCTTCCCGGTGAAGTCGATGCTGACCGGCTGGCAGGAACGCTTTGATCACTTGATGTCCGCAGATTTCTTTGGGGCCACCGATGATGAGATGGTTACCTTCAAATCCACCGCCATCGAAGTGACCGGTGAAAAGACCGCCAAGATCACCGGCGATCTGACGCTGAATGATGTCACCAAGTCGGTGGTGCTGGACGCTGTGCTGAACCAAGTCGGCGATCACCCGATGGCGAAAACCCCGTGGGCAGGCTTTTCGGCCTCCACCACCCTGATCCGGTCGGACTATAACCTTGGCATGTTCGCGCCCTTCGTAAGCGACGAAGTTAAGGTTGAAATCTCGGTTGAGGCTTCGAAGGCCGCTGAATAAGCGATCTTGTTGCAGACAAGGAAAAGGCCGCCGGGGTGTTCCCGGCGGCCTTTCGCTATTTGCGGGTGGCGGTCAGATCGACGGTAACGGTGGCGGTAAACCCGATGGTGGCCTCATCGGCGTAGGTGGCCCCCATGCCATAGTCGCGGCGGTCAAGGTTTGTCGTGCCCTGCATGATGGCGGTATCGCCGTCAATCTTCAGGGTGAAGGGCAGGGTCACGTCCTTGGCCACACCGCGCAGGGCGAGAGAGCCCTTTGCCACATAGCCCGAGGCATCAGGCAGGATGTCGGCGGAGAAGCTGGCGGTCGGGTGGCCGGCCACATCAAAGAAGTCCGCTGCTTTGGCCTGGTCGGTGACAGACCCGAGGGTGAGCGACGTGGTGTCGATGTTCACTGTCACCGTGCCGTGTTTGCCATCGGTTGCGGTTTCACTGAACACGATATCGGCGGTCCATTTGGCAAAGCTGCCGTCTATGCTTGCGCCCATTTGCTGAATGACAAAGCCGAGGGTGCCGGTGGTGACTTGCCAGTTGCCGGTGGTGGCCATGGTTTCGGCGGGTTCAGTGGCGACGGCTTCCGCGTCCGGCAGGTTCTGGGCGGCGAACACGGCCCCTGCTGCGTAAATTGCCACGGCGGCAAGAAGCGGGGCCTTGCTGTGCGGTGCCGCCTTGGGTGTAACGGGGGCAACCGTGCCGCGTGTCATGCGGCGCAGGGTGGCGTCCTTGTCGATGAAGTGGTGTTTCAGTGCGCCCGCGACATGCAGAAAAATCGACGCCATAAGCAGCTTGCCGAACAGCCAATGCGCGGTGGTGGCCACAGCCGCAACAGCGTCTGATTGCGGCACGAAGGGCAGGGTCTGCCCGAACGGCCAAAGAATCGGCGCAAAACCTGTGACAGAGGCATTGTAGATCCAGCCCGATAGCGGCACGGCCAGCATAGAAATATAAAGCATCCAGTGCACAAGGTCGGCCAGCAGGTTTTCTGCCCGCCGTTCGGGGTGCAAGGCGACCGGACGCGGTTGGGTCAGCGCCCAGACGATGCGGCTCAGCGCCACGAAGAACGCAGCGACCCCCACAGTCTTGTGAATGGAAAAAAGCTGCGCCTTGTAGGCCAGCGCCTCGGCGGTGTCATAGGGCAGGTCTTCCGCGATCAGGCCAAGGGGAATAGCGGTCAGGATTAATAGCGCGGTCAGCCAATGCAAGGTGCGGGCGACCGCGCCGAAGCTTTGGGGGGTATTGCGGGCAGGCATCTTTCACCTATCAGTTGGGATGACCCAGCCTAGCAGAACCGGAAAAAAGGGGCAGTCCTGATGCCGCACAGGGTCTGTGCAAAGCGCCTTTGTGCGCGGGATCATTGCGAAAGCGCCGCATGGCGGCTATTGCGATGCGTAGTTGATCTTGGGAGGGACCATGACCCGCGCATTCGTATTCCCCGGGCAGGGGGCGCAGACCATCGGCATGGGCCGGGCTCTGGCCGACGCCTATCCTGCGGCACGCGCCGTGTTTGATGAGGTGGACGAGGCCTTGGGTGAGGCGCTGTCCACGCTGATTTGGGAGGGCGACATTGCCGCGCTGACCCTGACGCAAAACGCACAGCCCGCGTTGATGGCGACATCCATGGCCGCGATGGCGGCGTTGGGGTCGGAAGGCATCGGCATAGATCACGCGGATTTTGTGGCAGGTCATTCGCTGGGGGAATACTCTGCCTTGTGTGCTGCGGGGGCCCTGAGCCTGTCGGACACGGCCCGACTGTTGCGCATCCGTGGCCTTGCGATGCAAGACGCGGTGCCGGTTGGCGTAGGGGCAATGGCGGCCTTGCTGGGCTTGGATTTTGCAGCCGCCACAGCCGTGGCGCTGGAGGCCGCACAGGGCGAGGTCTGTCAGGCCGCCAATGACAATGATCCCGCACAGGTGGTGATCTCGGGCCATAAGGCGGCGGTGGAACGGGCGCTGAATATTGCAAAGGCGCATGGGGCCAAGCGGGCCATTTTGTTGCCTGTGTCTGCGCCTTTCCATTGTGTGCTGATGCAGCCTGCTGCGGCGGTGATGTCCGAAGCCCTCGCCGCGGTGGTAATTGAAAAGCCGCTGGTGCCAGTGGTGGTGAACGTTCGGGCTGAGGCGATGACCGAACCCGATACCATCCGCGATCTGCTGGTGGCGCAGATTACCGGGTCAGTCCGCTGGCGCGAGTCGGTGTTGTGGATGGAACGGGCAGGCGTGGTAGAGTTCTGGGAGATCGGCTCAGGCAAGGCCCTGTCTGGCATGATCAAGCGGACGTCTGCCGGGGCCGTGACGCGGGCGATCGGGACACCGGAAGATGTGGTGGCGGCAAAGGCCCTGGCGGTGTGATTAGGGCAGTCGCCCGGGGGCTGTCTGCCCCCGGACCCCCGAGGATATTTGAGCCAAAATGAAAGCTTCAAGGCTTTTGGCGAATGGGAGACGTGTGATGTTTGATCTGACCGGGAAATGTGCGCTGGTGACGGGAGCTTCGGGCGGGATCGGGGCCGAGGTCGCGCGGGTTTTGCATGGTGCCGGGGCGACTGTGGGTTTGTCTGGCACCCGGCTGGAGCCGTTGGAGGCTTTGGCCACCGAACTGGGCAGCCGGGCCTTTGTGTTGCCGTGCAATCTGTCCGTCGCAGCAGAGGTGGATGGGTTGATCAAGGCTGCGACCGATGCGATGGGGGCAGTGGATATTCTGGTCAATAATGCTGGCATCACGCGTGACCAGTTGATGATGCGGATGAGCGACGGCGATTGGGCCGATGTGATCGAGGTCAACCTTACCTCAACCTTCCGGCTTATGCGGGGGGTGTTGCGTGGCATGATGAAAGCCCGTTGGGGGCGGATCATTAATATAACCTCTGTGGTGGGGCAGGCGGGCAATCCGGGGCAGGCGAACTATGCCGCTGCCAAGGCGGGTGTTGCGGGCATGTCGAAGTCGCTTGCACAAGAAGTGGCGAGCCGGGGCATTACGGTCAACTGCGTGGCTCCGGGTCTGGTGGCGACAGCCATGACAGACAAGCTGAACGATGAGCAGCGCGCCCGGATTTTGCAGGCCGTGCCCGCAGGCCGGATGGGCACTCCTTATGACATTGCTGCAGGCGTGTTGTATCTGGCGAGCGTAGAGGCCGCCTATGTCACCGGGGCCACGCTGGATATCAACGGCGGCGGAGACATGCTGTGAGGGCTTGAAAGCGTTTGCCTTGGCAACTAGGCCTTGCTATAGGCGCGCAGGATTGTACCCTTCGGGGTGGAAACAGGCACAGATCGGGACGTTTCCCGCATTGGTAAAAAAGGAACTGACATGAGCGACATCGCTGACCGCGTAAAGAAGATCGTCGTCGAGCATTTGGGCGTCGAGGGCGAAAAGGTGACCGAGAATGCCTCGTTCATTGACGATCTGGGCGCGGATTCGCTGGACACCGTGGAACTGGTGATGGCGTTCGAGGAAGAGTTCGGGATCGAAATTCCGGATGACGCTGCCGAAACCATCCAGACCTTTGGCGACGCGGTGAAGTTCATTTCCGAAGCCGCCTGATCTTTCAGGGCTATGGTTACAGAGGGCGTCCCTTTCGGGGCGCCCTCTTGCTTTTGGGGGTCGAATAAAGCGTTTTTGTGGGAGTATTTGGGTAGAAAGCAATCCCTCAGGTGGGGGAACGTTGCCTGTGACGGGGCCGCTTATGTTGCGAAGGCTGGGGTGGGCGTGTATCACCGGGGCGGTAGCCGCGCGTCGTGGCCTTGGAATGTCGGAGAAGCCTGTATGCGTCGCGTTGTTGTCACGGGTCTGGGGATGGTTACGCCGCTGGCGTGTGGGGTAGAGGCAACATGGTCGCGGCTGCTGGCCGGCCAATCCGGGGCCGGCCCGATCACGCGGTTTGATGCCAGCGCCGTTGTGACGAAATATGCCTGCGAAATTCCGATGGGCGACGGGACCGACGGCACCTTCAACCCCGATGACTGGATGGAACCCAAGGACCGCCGCAAGGTGGATGATTTCATCCTGTACGGGATGGCCGCGGCTGTGCAGGCGGTGCGCGATTCCGGGTGGGAGCCTGCCACGGAAGAAGACCGTTGCCGCACCGGTGTAATGATCGGATCGGGGATCGGGGGATTGACCTCGATTGCGGAAACCGCCGTGCTGATCAAGGAAAAAGGGCCAAGGCGGGTGTCGCCGTTTTTCATCCCGGGGTCGTTGATCAACCTTGTGTCGGGGCAGGTTTCTATCCGGTTTGGCTTCAAGGGGCCGAACCACGCCCCAGTGACGGCGTGTTCCACAGGGGCCCATGCGATTGGCGATGCGGCGCGGATGATCGCGCTTGACGACGCCGATGTGATGATTGCCGGCGGGGCTGAAAGCCCGATCTCCGAGATCGGCATAGCCGGGTTCAACGCTTGCAAGGCGCTGTCGACCAAGCGGGCCGATGATCCGACCAAAGCCAGCCGTCCCTACGACGCTGACCGCGACGGCTTTGTCATGGGTGAAGGGGCTGGGGTGGTGGTGCTGGAGGAGTATGAGCATGCCGTGGCGCGAGGCGCGCGGATTTATGCCGAGGTGTTGGGCTATGGCATGTCGGGTGATGCCTACCACATCACAGCCCCTGCCGAGAATGGCGACGGCGGGTTTCGGTCGATGCAGATGGCGTTGAAGCGAGCGGGGTTGGAGCCTGCGGACATTGACTATATCAATGCGCATGGCACCAGCACGATGGCCGACACAATCGAGCTGGGCGCGGTGGAGCGGTTGATGGGCGATGCGGCGGCGGGGGCGACGATGAGTTCGACCAAATCCTCGATCGGCCATTTGCTGGGGGCTGCGGGGGCAGTTGAGGCGATTTTCTGTGTGCTGGCCATTCGGGATCAGGTGGCACCGCCGACGATCAACCTTGATCATCCGGCGGTAGAACCCAAGCTGGACTTGGCACCAAACGTGGCGCGGAAGCGCAAGATTGACGTGGCGCTTTCGAACTCGTTCGGATTCGGCGGCACCAATGCGAGCTTGGTCATTGGCAAGGTGCGCGGCTGATGTGGAAATCTGTCGCCTCTAACACTTTGACGCTGTTCATCGTGCTGCTGATTGCGGCAGCGGGGATGCTGGCCTGGGGGCGCGAGCAGTTTACCGGGCCGGGGCCTTTGGTCGATGCGCTTTGCGTGCGGGTCGAACGGGGGGCCAGCTTGAGTGCGGTCAGCCAGTCGTTGGAAAAGCAAGGGGCGGTTTCGGACGCGCGGATTTTCAGGATCGGAGCGGATTATTCGGACCGGGCGGCGGATTTGAAATTCGGGTCTTACCTGGTTCCACCCGGAGCGTCGATGCGTCAGGTGGTAGAGTTGCTGACAGCGGGCGGGCAATCGACCTGCGGGCGAGAAGTGAACTTTCGGATCGGGGTGGCGGTGGCGGATGTGGTTCTGCGCGAGCTGGACCCTGCGACCAACCGTTATGTAGAAGTCGTGAAATTCGATCCGGCTGTGGACGCAGTACCCGAGGCCTATCTGGCGGTGGCGGAAGCCGATGACATCCGCTGGCGGGTGACGCTTGCCGAAGGGGTGACAAGCTGGCAGGTGGTGGATGCGCTGAAACGGGCGGATTTCATGGCAGGCGAGGTGGCGGCAGTGCCGGCCGAGGGGACGCTTGCGCCAGACAGCTATGAGGTAGAGCGCGGGGCGGACCGGGCCACGTTGCTGGCGGATATGGCGGCCAAGCAGACGGTGGTGCTGGCGGACCTGTGGGCCAGCCGGGCGGCGGATGTGCCCTATGATACGCCCGAGGAGGCGTTGATCATGGCATCAATTGTCGAGAAGGAAACCGGGATACCGGAGGAACGCCCGCAGGTGGCGAGCGTGTTCGTTAACAGGCTGCGGCAGGGCATGAAGTTGCAGACCGACCCAACGGTCATTTATGGCGTGACCAAGGGCGAAGGCATACTGGGCCGGGGGTTGCGACAGTCGGAACTTCGTCGTGAAACCCCTTGGAATACCTACGTTATCGACGGATTGCCACCGACCCCGATTGCCAACCCGGGGAGGTTGTCGATCCAGGCGGCGTTGAATCCGGATACCACAGACTATCTGTTTTTTGTGGCGGATGGATCAGGCGGCCATGCCTTTGCGACTACACTTGCCGCGCATAATGAGAACGTGGCGAAGTGGCGAGCACTCGAGGCCGCGCAGGGCGAGGCGGGTGAAGGCGGCGTTCAGGGGGACTGACAGAGTTAACAAGACCTTAATGGGGCGATCGGTAAGCCATTGATCCGAATGGATTTTTAGCTTGACTATCCGAACGGTCCAAGGTACACCTTGTGGCATGCTAGAAGAAGTGGGCAAAGCGGCCGGGGGGCGACCCCTAAGGCCGTTTTTTCATTTCTCTCGTGCGGACAAGCATGAGGGCTGGGTGAGCAGGCATGACGGTCAGGTTTACAGAAGGTGAGGCCCCTCCAGTCGATCTGGTGGCGGCGACAGAGCAACTTTACCGGGAAATGGCGGAAGAAATGTACCGGGCCTTAAGCGGGGTTCGTACAGGACGGCATGAGGATGTGAAGCTGGCTATGCAGGCCGCGAAAGATCTGAAGGCGGCGTTCAACCTGGCATTGGAAGAAAGGAACAAAGTTGAAAAACTTCGCAAACAGGTCGCCGGGGCTGTCGGAACCGGGACCCTCGACCTTGACGCCGCCCGGATTGAGGTCGGGCGCCGCCTGGCTTGCCTCCGCGACGCCGGACCAGGTGGATGAGTTTCTGGAAGGGTTGGGCGAGAACGCGTTTCTATCCCTGCCATGGTTGTTCGAGTTTTGGGCGCTGCCGCATCAGCTGCCCCCCGCCGGGGTCTGGAAGACCTGGGTGATCATGGGGGGGCGCGGTGCGGGCAAGACGCGGGCCGGGGCCGAGTGGGTGCGCGCCGAGGTGGAAGGTGCTGCGCCGCTCGACCCCGGCAGGGCACGCAGGGTGGCGCTGGTTGGCGAGACGATTGATCAGGTGCGCGAGGTGATGGTGTTCGGGGACAGCGGGATTCTGGCCTGTTCGCCCCCGGATCGACGGCCTGACTGGGAGGCTGGCCGCAAGCGGCTGGTCTGGCCGAACGGGGCGGTGGCGCAGGTGTTTTCAGCGCATGACCCCGACAGTTTGCGCGGGCCGCAGTTTGATGCGGCCTGGGTGGACGAATTGGCGAAGTGGAAGAAGGGCGATGACACTTGGGAGCAGTTGCAATTTGCGTTGCGGCTGGGGGCCAATCCGCGGCAGGTGGTGACCACCACGCCGAAGAATGTCAGCGTATTGAAGGGGATATTGAAGAACCCATCAACGGTCGTAACCCATGCGCCAACGGATGCGAACCGGGCCTACCTTGCCGGGTCGTTTCTGGAGGAGGTGCAGCGGCGCTATGGCGGCACGCGCACTGGCTTGCAAGAGTTGGACGGGCAGTTGGTGGAGGATATCGACGGCGCGCTGTGGACATCTGTAATGATCGAGGAGGCCCGGGTGGACGAGCCGTTTGAGGTGACGCGGATCGTGGTGGCGGTGGACCCACCTGTCACCGCGCAAAAGACCAGCGACGAGTGTGGGATTGTGGTGGTGGGGGCCGATACGCGGGGCGATCCAAGGTCGTGGCGGGCCCTGGTGCTGGAGGATGCGAGCGTGAAGGGCGCATCCCCCGATGGCTGGGCGCGGGCGGCCTTGGCGGCGTTCGTGCGGCATGGCGCAGACCGGCTGGTGGCCGAGGTCAATCAGGGCGGCGATCTGGTGGAACGGGTGATCCGGGGGCAGGATGCGGTGGTGCCGTTCAAGGCAGTGCGCGCCACCCGCAACAAGATGCTGCGGGCAGAACCTGTGGCGGCCTTGTATGAACAGGGCCGGGTCAAGCACCTGCGGGGGCTGGCGGCGCTGGAAGGGCAGATGTGCCAGATGGCGGCGTCCGGCTATGGCGGCAAGGGTAGCCCGGACCGGCTGGATGCGCTGGTCTGGGCGCTGACCGAGTTGATGGTGGATCCGGCTGGAGCGGTGCAGAGGCCGGGGATACGGCCTTTATAACGCATTACGCTTGAGAGGTGGGAGCCTCCGGCGGGGATATTTAGAGACAGAAAATGACCCTTCGGGGGTGTTTCGGGCCGGAGGCGGGCCGAGGCTTGGGTGAGGTTTGCCCGGGAACAGCAAGGAGCGTCGGGGTATGATGTTTGATTTTTTTCGGCGTGCAGAGGCGGGGCCGGTGGTTGAAAAGAAAGCCTCGGCCACCGGGCGGGTGGTGGCATGGGGCAATTCGGGGCGGGTGGCGTGGAGCCCGCGCGACGCGGTCAGCCTGACCAAGACCGGGTTTCAGGGCAATCCGATCGGGTTTCGGGTGGTCAAGCTGATCTCGGAAGCTGCCGCGGCGTTGCCCTTGGTGTTGCAGGATAATGAGCGGCGCTATGACCTGCACCCCGTACTGGACCTGATTGCGCGGCCCAATGGGGGTCAAGGGCGGGCCGAGATGTTTGAGGCTGTCTATGGCCATCTGCTGTTGTCGGGGAATGCGTACCTTGAGGCGGTGCCGGGGGGCGGGCGGTTGCCTGGCGAGGTGCATGTGCTGCGGTCGGACCGGATGGCGGTGGTACCGGGTGTGGATGGCTGGCCGGTGGCCTATGATTACAGTGTTGGCGGGCGGGCGCACCGGTTTGATATGACCGGCGAGGCGAAGCCGATCTGCCATATCAAAAGCTTTCATCCGCAGGACGACCACTACGGGTTTTCCCCCATGCAAGCGGCGGGGGTGGCGGTGGATGTGCATACCTCGGCGTCCAGCTGGTCAAAGGCGTTGCTGGACAATGCGGCGCGTCCTTCGGGGGCGATTGTGTACAAGGGGGCAGATGGGCAGTCGGCCTTGAGCAGCGATCAGTATGACCGGCTGGTGGCCGAGATGGAGAGCCATCATCAGGGTGCCCGCAATGCTGGACGGCCGATGCTGTTGGAAGGCGGGCTTGACTGGAAGCCGATGGGGTTTTCGCCCAGTGACATGGAGTTTCAGCAGACCAAAGAGGCGGCGGCGCGGGAAATCGCCATCGCCTTTGGGGTGCCACCAATGCTGATCGGGATACCGGGGGATGCGACCTATGCGAATTACCAAGAGGCCAACCGGGCGTTTTACCGGCTGACCGTGCTGCCCTTGGTAGCCCGGGTGACTGCCGGGATTTCGCATTGGCTGGCAGGGTTTAGCGGTGAGGCGGTGGAGTTGCGGCCCGATCTGGACCAGATCCCGGCGCTGGCGGCCGAGCGCGATCAGCAATGGGCGCGGGTGGGGGCAGCGGATTTCCTGACGGTGGCTGAGAAGCGGGTGTTGCTGGGGCTGCCGAAGCTTGCGGAGGTAGAATGACGGTTCGCAAGGCGGCGGAGGGGTCGCGCTTTTTATTCGACAGTTTCGATGCGGCGGCGGCCCGGATCGAGGCGAATGAGCGCGTGGCCGATGAGCGGTGGGTGGCGCTGGAGTACCGGCTTTCGCAGATAGATGCGGTGCTGGAGCGGCTGGAGCGGCGTATCTGGCTAGGGGTTTTCGGGGTCGCTGCGTTTTTGCTGGCGCAGATGGCCGAGACGTTGGTGCAGGCGGCGATGAGGTGAGGTGATGAGATTGGATTACGGAGCGCCCGAACGGAAGTTCACGCAAGTGGAGGCTGGGTTGCCTGGGCTGACAATGACGGATGGCCGGGTGGTGGCGGGGTATGCGTCGCTGTTTGGCCGCAAGGATCAGGGTGGTGATGTGGTGGTGAAGGGGGCTTATGCGGCGTCGCTGAAGCGTCTGTTGGCCACGGGGGGCCGGGTCAAGATGCTGTGGCAGCATGATCCGGGCGCACCTATCGGCGTGTGGGATGAGGTGCGCGAGGATGCGACGGGCCTCTGGGTCAAGGGGCGCATCCTGACAGAAGTGGAAAAGGGGCGCGAGGCGGCTGCCCTGTTGGCGGCCGGAGCGATTGACGGATTGTCGATCGGCTACCGGACGGTGAAAGCGGAACGTGACGGCAAGGGGCAGCGCCTGTTGTCGGAACTGGAGCTTTGGGAAGTGTCCTTGGTGACATTCCCGATGCTTCCTGAGGCGCGGGTGCACGCCAAGGCGGACGATGCCGAGGACAGCCACTGGCGCGATCTGGCGGCGATCTTGCGGGATGCCAGCCGAGGACTGACCGAACGCTGAGGCGTTTGGCTTTTTGTTCGACCTATGAGGATCAAAGTGATGACCGAGAGAGAGGCTCGGGCCGGGGGCGATTTGCCCCACGGCCCGCACATGGGCGCGGACGTGAAAGCCGCGATGACGGGATTCCTGAACGCCTTCAAGGGCTTTCAGGGGGAAGTGAAGACTGCGTTGCAACAACAGGAAGAGCGTTTGACCATGCTGGATCGTAAAACCATGACCTATGGCCGCCCCGCACTGTCGGCCCATGCCGAGGTGGACGTGCCCCACAAGAAGGCGTTCAACGCCTATTTGCGTTCGGGCGATGATGACGGTTTGCGCGGCCTTGTGCTGGAAGGCAAGGCGATGTCCACCTCTGTCGCAGCGGATGGCGGCTATCTGGTGGACCCGCAGACGGCGGACCGTATCCGGTCTATGTTATTGTCCACCTCATCCTTGCGGGCGGCGGCGAATGTGGTTCAGGTGGATGCGACCTCGTTCGATGTGTTGATCGACCGTTCAGAAGTGGGGTCGGGCTGGGCGACTGAGGTGGCTTCGCAGACTGAGACCACCACGCCGACGATTGAGCGCATCTCGATCAAGCTGCATGAGTTGTCGGCGATGCCGAAGGCCAGCCAGCGGTTGCTGGATGACAGTGCGTTTGACGTCGAAGGCTGGCTGGCTGGCAAGATTGCCACCCGGTTCATCCGTGCCGAGGCGGGCGCGTTCATCAACGGTGATGGCATCGACAAACCCAAGGGCATCTTGCTGCCGACCAAGGTTGCCAATGCGTCCTGGGTCTGGGGCCAGATCGGCTATGTACCGACCACGGCGGCGGCGGACTTTGCCACCACCAACGCGTCAGATTGTATTGTGAACCTAGTTTATTCGCTGGGTGCGGATTACCGGGCCAATGGCACCTTCCTGATGAATTCGAAGACTGCCGGGGCCGTGCGCAAGATGAAGGATGCCGATGGGCGGTTCATGTGGGGTGACAGCCTGCAAGCCGGTGAGCCTGCGCGTCTGATGGGTTATGCGGTGCTGATCTGCGAGGACATGCCGGACGTGGCGGCTAACGCGCACCCGATTGCGTTTGGCGACTTTGCCGCCGGTTACACCATCGCCGAACGCCCCGACCTGCGCATCCTGCGCGACCCGTTCAGCGCGAAGCCCCATGTGCTGTTTTATGCCAGTAAGCGTGTGGGCGGCGACATCACGGATTATGCCGCGATCAAGCTGCTGAAAGTGGCGGTTTCGTAAAGCGGACATGTGATTGCCCGGCCCTTTAGGGGGCCGGGTGATGGGCGCGCGCCGGTCTTTCCGTGCTGTCTAGCTGCTCCCCCCTCCGTCCGAGCGGTGCGGGGCGCGCGTCCATATTTGAGGGTCCGAGGGGTCGGAGAGCGATGATGATGGTGTTCGATGAGACCACGGTGGCGAGTGCCGCGCTGCCGGTTCAGGCGTTGAAAGATCATTTGCGGCTGGGCAGCGGCTTTGCCGATGACGGGATGCAGAATGGTCTGATCGAGGGGTACTTGCGCGCGGCGATGGCCGCGATCGAGGGGCGCATCGGCAAGGTGCTGATGGCGCGACGGATGCGGCTGGAACTGGACGATTGGCGCAATGCCGATGCACAGCCGCTGCCGGTGGCCCCGGTCAGCATGGTGGTGTCGGTGACGATGGTGAACGCGGCGCAGGCGGCGGTGGTGGTGCCTGCTACGGCGTACCGGCTGGTGCCCGATCTGCACCGGCCCCGTGTGGTGGGCGCGGGGTCTTCTCTACCGATGGTTCCGTCGGGCGGCGTGGTGAAGGTGGTGTTCGAGGCGGGGTTTTCGGCGACTTGGGCCGGCATGCCTGCGGATCTGCAGCAAGCGGTGCTGCTGCTGGCGGCAGAATACTATGAGCATCGGCATGACAATGGCGCACACGCTGGGGGTCTGCCGTTTGGCGTGGTGGTGCTGATCGAACGCTGGCGCACGGTGCGTGTGCTGGGCGGTGGCGCATGAGAGCGCCGCAATTGTCGCGCCTTTTGGCACTGGAGGGCGTTTCGCGCGTGGCAGACGGGGCCGGGGGGTATGTCGAGATTTGGCAGGGCTTGGGCGCGGTTTGGGCGGAAGTTGCCCCCGGATCTGGCCGCGATGTGCCGGGTGAGGAGGTCACCCTGGCCTCGGTGCCCTACCGCATTACGGTGCGGGCAGCCCCCTTTGGCACGCCGCAGCGGCCTGTTGCGGGGCAGCGGTTTCGCGATGGTCCGCGGGTATTTTCGGTGCTGGCGGTGACGGAACGCGGCCCAGAGGCGCGGTTCCTGACCTGCTTTGCCCGTGAGGAGGTGTTGGCATGAGCTACGGTGCAGCGGCGGCGTTGCAGGCCGCCCTCTACACGCGATTGGTGGCCGCCTTGCCGGGGGTCGATGTGTTTGACGCGGTGCCCCCTTCGGCGGGTGGCACGTTTGTTCTGATTGGTCCCGAGGAAGCGCGTGACCAGTCCGACAAGTCCGGGGCTGGGGCGGAACATGTGCTGATGATCAGCGTGATTTCAGACAGTGCTGGGTTTCAGGTGGCCAAGGCGATTGCGTCAGATATCTCGGACGAGCTGGCCGGGGCTTTGCCGGTTTTGGCGCGGGGGCGGTTGGTATCGCTGCTGTTCCAGCGCGCCAGTGCCCGGCGGATTGATGAGGGCGATGTGCGCAGGATTGATCTGACCTTTCGCGCGAGAATCGAGCTTTAGGCCGCAAGGCGTTGGATTTGCAGAAAAACGCCCTGATGGGGTGAGTGGCAAAATGGAGAATCGGCATGGCTGTGCAAAGTGGCAAGGATCTTTTGATCAAGGTGGACCTGACCGGGGATGGTACCTTTGAAACCATCGCGGGCCTGCGGGCGACGCGGATCAGTTTCAATGCAGAAACGGTGGATGTGACATCGCTGGAATCGGCGGGCGGGTGGCGCGAGTTGCTGGCGGGGGCAGGGGTAAAGTCGGCCTCTATCTCTGGCTCTGGCGTGTTCCGCGATGCGGCGACGGATCAGCGGGCGCGGCAGATTTTCTTTGACGGTGAGGTGCCGCGTTTTCAGGTGATCATCCCCAGTTTCGGCGTGATGGAAGGCGTGTTCCAGATTACGGCGCTTGAATATGCGGGCAGTCACAATGGCGAGGCGACCTATGAGCTGAGCTTGTCGTCAGCGGGTGTGCTGACCTTTACGGCCCTGTGATGGTTAATCCTTGGGCGGGGGAAGTGGCGGTCTGGCTGGATGGTCAGCGCCATGTGGCCAAGCTGACGCTGGGCGCGCTGGCAGAGTTGGAATCCGCGCTGGAGGTTGGGTCCCTAATTGATCTGGTGGAGCGTTTTGAGGGGGGTAAGTTTTCCACCCGTGACGTGCTGGCGCTGATCGTGGCGGGGTTGCGGGGCGGCGGGTGGCAGGGCACGGCCACCGACCTGCGCACGGTTGAAATCGGTGGCGGGCCGGTGGAGGCCGCACGGGCTGCTGCGGAATTGCTGGCACGGGCGTTTGCTGCACCAGAGGCCACATGACCACGATCGATTGGCGCGGGTTGATGATGGCGGGCCTGCACGGGTTGGGTCTGCGGCCTGCCGAGTTCTGGGGCCTGACGCCCGCAGAATTACGGATGATGCTGGGGGTGGAGCAGGCAGCCCCACCCTTGACGCGGGCGCGGCTGGCCGAATTGGCCGCCGCATTTCCTGATGGAGATAAGGGATTTGCAGATGGCGGAGATCGGGGCGATGCAGGAACAATTGGCCGCACTTGAGCTGCAGCTGGGCAGTTCGGTGCAAGTTGTGGCAGCGTTTGACAGCGAACTTGCCCGCATGCGCGACACCATGCTGTTCACCGGGCGCGAGGTGAACACCTTGTCAAGCGGCATTGGCGGCGGTTTGCGCCGAGCCTTTGATGGGCTGGTGTTCGACGGGCTGAAGCTGAGCGATGCGTTGAAAACGGTCGCGAAGTCGATGGTGGATTCTGTCTACAACGTGGCGATGAAGCCAGTTCAGGGGGCGCTTGGCGGGTTTCTGGCAAGCGGGGTCAACTCGCTACTGTCAGGGATGTTGCCGTTTGAGAAAGGCGGCAGTTTTTCGCAAGGCAGGGTGATGCCGTTTGCCAAGGGGGGGGTGGTGTCGGCACC
>JANNNF010000238.1:0-5609 GCA_031398405.1 Rhodobacterales bacterium
ACTGCCCGTTCTTGGTTCTGTCGATTCTCTCGGTCCAGCAGGGGCCAGTATGCGGACCAGATTTTCCTAGGCTTGATTGGTCTTGCTATGGGTTCAAGCACATCTTGGGCTTGTCCCCGCCGTCGCGCATCGCGCCATTGCCGGTGGGCGAGGCGCTGGTGCGCTCGCTCATCCTTGCGTTCATGACGATGGTCACCTCAACCGTGCTGGGGGTCATGGCCGCGCAGGCGTTCCGCAAGCGGTTTCGGGGCGCCAGCGTGGTGTTCTATCTGATCGTCCTGGGCATGATGGTGCCGGGTGTTCTGACCGGCCTTGGCACCGCACTGCTGGCCAACAACATCATCGGGATCGAACGGCATTGGTACACCACCGCCTTTGCCACCCATGTGGTCTACACCTTTCCCTTCGCCTTTCTGGTGATGCTGGCGATCTTGAACAGGTTTGACGCCTCGGTCGAAGAGGCCGCATGGTCCTTGGGGGTTAGCCCGTGGACGACGTTTCGCCGGGTGACCTTTCCCCTGATCTTTCCGGGGGTGCTGTCGGCGATGCTGTTTGCCTTCACGCTGTCACTGGACGAATTCCCTCGCACGCTGTTTGCGTCGGGGCGCGATCAGACGCTGCCGCTCGCGATTTACGGCACGTTCTCGGTGGAAATTCACCCCAATATTTTTGCCTTCGGGGTGCTGACCACGTTGTTCTCCTTTGCGCTGCTGTCGGTCTACGGAATTCTGATGGGCCTTTCCGTGCGCCGTGCCCGCAAGATGGCCATGCAAGAGGACATCACATGAATGTCGCAATTGTCACCGGTGCAGGGTCGGGAATTGGTCAAGCCATTGCCATGCAGTTGGCGGCGGATGGTTACAAGGTGCTGGTCAATGATTTTCGCGCGGATGCGGCGGCGGCTGTGGCAGGCGAAATTGGCGGTGTCGCCCATGCAGGCGATGTGTCGGATGAAGGCGATGTGGCGGCCATGGTGGCCCAGGCCGAGGCCGTCTTTGGCCCGGTGACCCATCTGGTCAATAACGCAGGTCATGTGCATCAGGGCCGGTTCACCGATCTGACCGTGCAGGATTTTGACCGCATGATCGCCGTGCATCTGCGCGGCACCTTCCTGTGCACCCATGCCGTGCTGAAGGGCATGCTGGCACGCAAGGCGGGGGTAATTGTGAATATTGCCTCGCAGCTGGGCCAGATTGGCGGGGTCGAACTGGTGCATTATTCCGCCGCCAAGGCGGGTATCATCGGGTTGACCAAGGCCCTCGCGCGCGAAGTGTCAGCACAGGGCGTGCGGGTGAATGCCGTGGCACCGGGGCCGATCAATACACCGCTTGTGCGCAGGCTGTCTGCCGACTGGCAAAGGGCCAAGGCCGCGGAATTGCCGCTTGGCCGTTTTGGCGAACCCGAAGAAGTGGCCGCCACCGTTGCCTTCCTGTGTTCACCCGCCGCGTCCTTGTTCGTGGGACAGACGCTGGGCCCGAATTCCGGAGATGTGATGCTATGACCGAAATCACCCTCATCACCGGCGCTGGTATCGGCATCGGACGCGCCACCGCCTTGGCCTTTGCCCGTGCGGGCAGCCATGTTGTAGTGACCGACGTGCTGGAGGCAGAGGGCAACGCTGTTGTCGCCGACATCAAGGCCGCAGGCGGCAGCGCCGAATTCATGTTTCTCGACGTGCGGTCCACTGAAGGTGCAAACGCCGTGGTTGCCGCCGTTGAGGCAAAGCATGGCAAGATTGATACCATCGTGGCCAATGCAGGCATCGCGCACCGCGTTCCCCTGTCGCAGATGACCGATGAAAAATGGGACCTCACCCTTGATATAGACCTGAAGGGCGTCTTTCGGGTTGTGCGCCCCGCTCTTGCCGGCATGAAGGCGCGCAGGTCGGGTGCGATTGTCGCCCTGTCGTCGATCATGGGTGCCGCTTATGGCTGGGACGAACATGTGCATTATTCTGCCGCCAAAACGGGGGTAGTCGGGCTGGTGCGCGGGCTGGGCGTTGAATTGGCGCGCGACGGCATCCGCGTCAACGGCGTGGCACCGGGCTATATCCGCACCGCGCAGTTGTTGTCCAAGGAACACTCGGTCGGCCCCGACGCTGACAAATGCGGTGAATACATCCCAATGGGGCGCATCGGCGAGCCGGACGAGATCGCCGATGTCATCCTGTTTCTGGCATCCAATGCCGCGAGATACATGACCGGGCAGGTCGTGGTTGTGGACGGAGGACTGCTTGTCGGGCGCTACTGACCCGGCGGCATGAAGAAGACTGAACCAAGCAAAGACCACAGGAGGTAGAAGAATGAACGAAATGTCTCTTTCCAGACGGAAGTTCCTGCAGACCACCGCAGGCTCCGCCGCGCTTGCCGCCGGCGGCGTGTCGCTGTTCGGCGCACAGCAGGCCTTCGCCGCCGATCTCGCGTCGCAGGAACTGCGCACCGTCGGTCTGTCCGTGACCGTGCAGGAGCGTATCCTGAACGAATTCAAGGCAGCCTCGGGCGTCAAGGCAGTGTCGGGCAAGGCCGACATCTTCCCCAACACCCAGACCGAGCTTTTGTCCGGCTCGACCTCCTACGACTGCTGGGAAGTCATCGGCGAACGTCTGCCGTCCATCGTGCAGACCGACCTCGTGTCGCCAATCCCGACCGCGAACCTGACCAACTGGACGGGCATCGGTGAAAGCTTCATCAAGCCGTCGGACAAATGGGAAGCCCGCGCGCAGATCGTCGGCCAGATCTGGACCGATGAATCGCAGACCGCGCTGAACATGGTCCCGACCGTCTACAACTTCGACTCGATCGGGTATCGCCCCGATCTGGTGGATGCCGAAGAAGCCTCGAACTGGTCCGCATTGTTTGACCCCAAGTTCAAGGGCAAGACCGGCCTGAACGTAGACCCGCTGATTGCCTTTGGTCAGGCTGTCATGGCGATGAACGAGCTGGGCCTGCTTGAAGTGAAGAACCCCGGCAACCCGGACGCAGCGGCCATTGAAGAGGCTGCCAAGTTCCTGATTTCCAAAAAGAAGGAAGGTCAGTTCCGTGCCCTATGGGGTGATTTCGGCGAATTGGTGAACCTGCTGGCTTCGGGCGAGATGATCATTGCCGACGCCTGGCAGCCCGCCGTCATGGCCGTCAAGGCACAGGGCGTTCAGTGTTCCTATGCCACCATGAAGGCTGGCTATCGCGGCTGGGCCATCGGTGTTTCGGCACTGAAATCCTCGCCGAACCTTGATGCCGTCACCGCCTATGCCGATTACTGGCTGTCAGGCGGCCCGGCGGTTGCCGTGTCTGAGCAGGGCTATTATTCGCCCAACGACAAGGTCAAGGCGATCATGGCACCCGAAAAGTACGCCTTCTGGTACGAAGGCGCACCGTGGGTCGGTCCGGAAGATCGCGGCATCAAGGAAGGCGATCTGCGTGATGGCGGCAGCCTTGCCACCCGTGCGGCCAACGTCGCCTACTGGCACCAGTGGCCGGATGAGTACGACCTGCTGATCGGCAAGTGGGATGAGTTTTTGTCGGCCTGATCCAGGACAACCGGGCCGGGGCTTTGCGCCCCGGCCCAGCAAGACCCGCAAGCAAGGACGCTTTCCTTTGGCCTATGACCTGCAACTTTCGCATATCGGCAAGGTTTACGATAACGGCACCCCGGCGGTGATCGATTTCAACCTTGACGTGGACAAGGGCGAATTCATCGCCTTTCTGGGGCCATCCGGCTGCGGCAAGACCACGACCCTGCGCATGATCGCGGGGTTTGAGACCATCACATCGGGTGATCTGCTGATCCGTGGCAACCGGGTGAATGATCTCGCCCCCGAACAGCGCCCGACATCGATGATCTTTCAGAATTATGCGCTGTTTCCGCACATGACTGTGCGGCAGAACGTCCATTTCGGGCTGGAGGTCAAGAAAACTCCGGCGGCCGAGGCCAACCGCAAGGTGGACCGCATTCTTGACAAGCTGGGCCTGACCGAGGTGGCCGATGTGCGTCCTACCCGCCTGTCGGGGGGGCAGCGTCAGCGGATCGCGCTGGCGCGGTCCTTGGTGGTGGAACCCGATATCCTGCTTCTGGACGAACCCCTTGGGGCGCTGGACGCAAACCTGCGCAAGAGCATCCAGAACGAGCTGAAGCTGCTGCAGCGCGATCTGGGCATCACCTTTGTGTTCGTGACCCACGCCCAATCCGAGGCGCTGGCCCTGTCTGATCGGATCGTGGTGATGAATGCGGGCCGCGTGGAACAGATCAGCCCGCCACGCGAACTGTATACCCGCCCGTCCAGCCTTTTTGTTGCGCGGTTCATCGGGGCGAACACGCTCATTTCCGGCAAGGCCCGCGCAAGCGTGGATGGCAAGGTGCAGGTGGACTCGGACTTTGGCCCGCTGGCTGCGGTGCAGTATGGCGCACCCGTTGGTGCCGGAGCAGCGGTATCTATCGTGCTGCCCGCCGAGGCCATGAATGTGCTGCCCGGCACGATAACCGAGACTGAGGCCCGCGCGCGGCATGGTGCCAATGTCATTCCCTGCCAGATCAACCGTTTGCAATTGGTGGGCCATATCATGCAGATCGCCCTGACCCTGCCAAATGGCGATGCGGTCAGTCTGGAGGGCCATGTTGACAAGTACCGTGGCCTGCTGGTGGCGGGGCAGGCGGGATTTGTCGCTTGGGCTGCTGAAGATGCCACGCTGATTGCGGAGTAGGGGCCGGGGATGACTATTGGCACCGTCAAGGATCTGGCACAGGACCTGCGCACAGGCCGCCGCGACCCGGTTGATCTGCTGGCTGAGGTGTTTGACCGCATCACGGCGCACGATGATCCGGCATTGTTCATCCGCACCCTGCGCCCCCGGGCCGAAGCGGAGGCTCGCGCCGCACGCGAACGCTTGCGCGCGGGCAATCCGGCCAGCGCTGTGGACGGCGTGCCGATTGCGTGGAAAGACCTCTTTGATCTGAAGGGGTCTGTGACCACAGCAGGGTCTGTCGTTCTGCGCGATGCGGCCCCCGCAACGCAGGATGCGGCCTTGGTGACGGCGGCAATGCGTGCGGGGATGGTCAGCGTTGGCGCGGTCAACATGACTGAATTCGCCTATTCCGGCATCGGTCTGAACCCACATTACGGCACCCCCCGTAACCCGCGTGACCCGGTGGTTGCCCGGTCGCCCGGCGGTTCGTCATCGGGCAGTGGGGCCGTGGTGGCGGCAGGCATTGTGCCTGTATCCATCGGCACGGATACGGGCGGTTCCATCAGAATTCCGGCGGCCTTCAACGGGGTTGTGGGATACAAGACCTCGGTCGGGCATTATCCGATGGGTGGGGTTTTTCCGCTGTCACGCAGTCTTGATACCATAGGCCCCTTGGCCCAGACTGTCGAAGACTGTGTGTTGACCGATGCCGCCCTGCGCGGTTTGCAGGCGCCGATGGTGACGGCGGCCCCGCTTGCCTCGTTGGATTTCGTGATCCCTGACACGCATATGATGGATGACCTCAGCCCCGCCGTTGCGGGCAATTTTGACGTGGCGGTTGCGCGTCTGACGGCGGCCGGCGCGCGGGTGCGCCACCTTGCCATTCCCGACCTGCACGCCGTGGCCGAGTTGATGGGCCGCTATGGCCCC
>JANNNF010000241.1:0-2109 GCA_031398405.1 Rhodobacterales bacterium
GACAACACACCCTTGCCCACGGCCGTCGCGGACCCCGTCCCCACCGGCACCGAATAGGTCAGCCAGACCTCTCGCGAGGTGGCAAAGTCGCGCGGCACCATCACGTCCAGCAAACCGCCCTGCCCTTCGGCATAGACCGCAGGCACCCCTGACACGTCGGCAGACGCGCCACCTTCGGCCCGCAACAACCGCCCGTCGCGTTCGGTGATCAGAACCGCGCCATCGGGCAGGATCGCCAAACCCCAAGGTTCGGTCAGCCCAGTAACGAGCGGAGAGATGCGCAGCATGCCCGCCGAGGTTTCAACCTCCGACGCGAACACCGGGATGGGGGTGGCCAGCGCCATGATCAGACCAAGCCTGCCATACATCGCGAATTCCTTTCATCCAAACCAGTCCGAAAACTAGGCAAAGGCCATCACAACCGCCAGATGCAGACCGGCCAGTCTTCGCCATCTGACACAATCGTGACCCCTGCCCCACCTGCGACGCGTGCCGATGATGAAAATATTTTAAGCTTGAATTACCCATGCGACCCCTTAAGATCACGCCCAGAATCTCGGTCCGACCGAGGATGCTGCTGCCACAGAATCCGCCCCGCAAGGCACTTTTCTTTTTGGCAGTCAGGCACTACGGTCACGGGCAGGATTTCGATCCAACATGGGAGATACCAATGAAAAAACTATTGATGGCAACCGCCACAACCGCCTTGCTTGCAGGAGCTGCCTCTGCTGAAGAAATCAAACTGGGGATCTTTATCGGATTCACCGGCCCTATCGAATCGCTGACCGGGCACATGGCCGCCGCCGCTGATCTGGCGATGGCCGAGGTCAACGCCTCGGGCAAATTCATGAACGGCGACACGTTCGTTGGCGTGCGCGCTGACAGCACCTGTGCGGTTGATACCGCCGCAGGCACCGCTGCAGCCGAACGCCTGATCACGGCCGAAGGCATCAAGGGCATGATCGGTGGCGACTGCTCCGGCATCACCGGTGCTGTGCTGCAAAACGTGGCCCGCCCGAACGGGATGGTGATGATCTCGCCGTCCGCCACGTCACCTGCGCTGTCCACCGCTGACGATGACGGGCTGTTCTTTCGCACCGCCCCGTCGGATGCGCGCGAAGGCGAGGTTATGGCAGATATCCTGACGGAAAAGGGCATCAAGTCCATCGCGCTGACCTATACCAACAACGACTACGGCAAGGGTCTGGCCGAGGCTATCTCGGCTTCCTTCCTTGCCAAGGGCGGTGTGGTCACGATCAATGCACCGCATGATGACGGCAAGGCCGACTATTCGGCAGAAGTTGCGGCGCTTGCCTCGGCTGGCGGTGATTTGCTGGTTGTGGCGGGCTATCTGGATCAGGGCGGCAAGGGCATCATCCAAGCATCGCTTGATACAGGTGCTTTCACGACCTTTGGTCTGCCGGGCGGCATGGTGGGCGACAACCTGCCCAAGAACATCGGCCCTGCGCTAGACGGGTCTTATGGTCAGGTTGCACAGTCCGACAGTGCCGGTGCGGCGATTCTGGTCGATATGGGCAAGAAGAATGCGACTGCGTTCGACGCAACGTCGCCTTACACACCAGAATCCTATGATGCGGCGGCCCTGATCATGCTGGCGATGCAGGCTGCAAAGTCGAGTGATCCAAAAGTCTATAAAGACAAGATCACCGATCTTGCCAACGCTCCGGGCGAGAAAATCCTGCCCGGTGAACTTGGCAAGGCACTGGAACTGATCGCGGCAGGCACCGACATCGACTATGATGGTGCGTCTGGCGTGGAATTTGTCGGCAACGGCGAAGCCGCCGGTCGCTACAAGCAGTTTGAAATCAAAGGCGGCGTGTACGAAACCGTGATCTTCCGTTGATCCTGAACTTGATCTGATATTGGCACGGCCCGAGGTACGCCTCGGGCCGTTGCCACACTATAACACTCTCGCAGGTTGCCCCAAGGGCAAAACAAGACGGGGGCACGACAGGGGGACCATATGATCGTCGTCGAGGATCTTCACCGGCATTTTGGCGGCTTTCGCGCCGTTGATGGCGCGTCGCTGCGCATTGAAACCGGGTCCATCACCGGCCTGATTGGGCCGAATGGGGCGGGCAAAACCAC
>JANNNF010000244.1:0-2329 GCA_031398405.1 Rhodobacterales bacterium
CATTGGACCTTTCACCAAAGGCTGGTCAAAGTTTTTAGCGCGATTGTCCCTGCGGCTGTCGGCACTGGTCGCCACCCGCGATGCGATGTCCACCCGCGCACTTGGCGATCTGGGCTATCAGGGAAAGTCGGTGGAGGCGTCCGATGTGGCGCTGCGCTTGCCCTACACCATCCCCGGCCCCCGGCCTGCCGGTCCGCCACGGATTGGCATTAATGTGTCGGGCCTGTTGATGGGGGGCGGCTACACCGGCAAGAACGAATTCGGCATCAGCCTCGACTATCCCGGATTAACGCGCGATTTGATCCGGCACTTTCAAGGCATTGGTGCCGAGGTCCATCTGGTGCCACATGTCATTGTGCGCAGCGGTCCGATGGTTGGTGAAGACGACGCCCGCGCCAGTGCCACTTTGGTGGCCGAGTTTCCTGGCACCGTGCTCGCCCCTTCGTTCACCTCGCCGTCAGAGGCCAAAACCTATATCGCTGCGCTCGATTTCTTCATGGGGGCACGGATGCATGCCTGTATCGCCGCTTTTTCGTCAGGCGTGCCAGTGGTGCCAATGGCCTATAGCCGCAAGTTCGAGGGTCTCTTTGGCTCACTCGGCTATACCCGAACAGTCGATTGCACCAAGGAAGACAGTGCCACCATCTTGGCCAAGATTATCGCAGCCTATGAGAACCGGGCCACTCTCGCTGGTGAAGCTGATGCCGCCCTCGCAAAAGGGCGGTTCAAACTGGCCGCCTATGAAGCCGGGTTGATTACTGTGATGGACCGGGTTCGACGCTGAGATCGTTTCAGTAATCTTTGTTCACAACTATCACGTCGAGAGCTTCCCGGTTTTTCTTCGCCATTTCAACGACGTGCGTAGATTGACAAGAGGCATCCATCTAAATGAATAAGGCCTGCCAAATGGCAGGCCTTACAAAACATCTTGCTGATAAGATCACACTTTGGCAGCAGCTTTGCGGCGGCGAGCCACGAAGCCCATCATGCCAAGCGCCGAGACGATAAGCGGAAGCGTTGCCGGGACCGGGACGGCCGCGAGGGTGAAGGTTGCATTCACAATACCAACGCCAGGACGCCCGTTGACGAAAGTGCCATTGTTCGAACCAAAAATCGTATCAGTCAGAGTGATGCGGATCTGCTGAGTCGCACTGATGATGACCCGACCATACAGGTAGGTTGCGAGTGCAGGGCCCGGTCCGCCGATGCTGCCAAGCGCAACAGTTGTACCTTGCAGAGTTGCGCTACCCAAACCAAAGTCAAAGGTGGCAGTGCTTGGCCTAGGGATCAGATCGTCTGCATTCACCGGTGCATCATAATGGACAAGGCCAAAAATGTCGGTGCTGAAGCTGTCACCATTGTTGTTAAGAGCGAAGCTGATCGTGCTGCCGTTAAAGTTCTGCGCACCCGACGGGGAAAGCACAACAGCGCGCGTCTGCAGGCCGGGCTGGCCAGGCGCACGGTACGGGTTTGCCGTCACGTCGACAGAATAGGTGGTGGCACTTGCGGTGCCGGCTAGGAGTGCGCTTGTGAAGGCTGCAAGAAGAAACTTTTTCATATTTAACCCTATGGTGCTGGATACAACCGAGACCTATCTCACCTGACATTCCACAACAAGACCACGTTTCTAACACAATTCTGCCAAAAAGACAGCACCGTTGCCGTTTTGACCAATTGCTTTGCACCTCATAGGGCAACCCGGCCGGTTTGTGACTGTCAATGCTGAAATTAGTGACAATTCTTGGTTCTTCACTTTGCCATTCTGCGTATAAACGCTGTTTTCCTTTTGGTATGATTCCACCCCGAAAAGGGTCCGATGGCTTCATGTGTACGATGTGAATATGTGAGTTTCTCGCGATTCTCCCGGCAAAATAAGTACGCTGCAACGCTACAAGGTCACTTTCGATGGGCGAGTTTAAAAAATGGCTGTCTTTCAGTCGCGGCTTGCAAACAGAAACCGCGATGCCACTCGGCCTTGATCCGCTTCATGATGCCCTGGAGCGAACTGCTACGAAAAATTGTCAGACCCTGTCTTCATGACTAGCGCGTAGATCCCGACAGACCTTAAAGTACAGGCCAGCACATGATTTGCGATGAAACACTGGCGGGTAAAGTTGGCCAGCAGTTGCCACGCGTCCTTGCGCAAAAAACAGCCGACGTAGCCAAAGAGATAGATCGCCTCAACCTCACCCGGACCGGTGAACGGCAGCGGAATGTCCTGCTTGACCGCGCAGTCCGCCAACATAGCGGCAAAAACACGCGCGCGCTCAGACGCCTCACCCACCACGATGCATGAGGAATGTAGGTTGTCATGCAGCGCCCTGCCCTC
>JANNNF010000211.1:0-10163 GCA_031398405.1 Rhodobacterales bacterium
CAAATCAATGATGCGCGTGTGCGTCACCATTTCCGGATGGATGTCCCAGTTGGGCATCATCAGCGTCCTGACGGGCAACCGAAAGAAGCAGGGTACGGCCAGCAGCGGCGGCAAGGAACGCCACATTAGAGGCGGTGAAGAAGCGGGGAATTTCGGACAGCAGATGTTCGATCATCGTAGCAACCCGCCTTTGACCCGGAACACATGCCGCCCAACAAGACCCAGCGACAGACTGGCCGCCAAGGTCAGCGCAATGTAGATCGCAGCAACGATCAGGAACACTTCAATCGTGCGCAGGTTTTCGGTGGCGACGTTCAGGGCACGGCCTGTCAATTCCTCTACCCCGTATAACGCGCCGATAGACGATCCCAGCACCAGCCAGACGAAAAAGCCGGACAGCGGCGGATAGATCGACCGCGCGATATGAGGCACAATCACATAGCGCAGCATCTGCAACTTCGACATGCCCAGCGTTTCGGCGGCATCCAGTTCCGTCTGGCGGACCGACAAAAACCCCGCGCGCTGAATATCAGCCAGATATGCCGCCGAGTTCAGCATCAGACCAAGCGTCACCGCCGTGAACGACGACAGCACAATCCCGACCTCGGGCAGCGCGTAGAACAGAAAGAATATCTGCACCACAGCGGGGGTATTGGTGAAAAACGTGATGTAGCCTTGCGCAGAGTGGCGGGCCACGGGGCCGCCATAGACCAACGCATAAGCCCCGAAAAGGCCCATCACCGCCCCACCCCAAAACGCGATAAATGCGATTTCCAGTGACAGCACAGCGCCGCCCAGAAGGTAGGGCAGGTGCATAAACGCCTGCCCGAACTGAAAGGTATATTCCATGAACGCCTGCAAAGATGCAGGCCGCTGGTTATGCGACCTGCCAGTTGGGGATCAGAAGAAAGGTTGCGGAACGATCGGTTTCAGCATGGCCGCGCCATACCATTTTTCCCACGTTTCATTGATTGCACCGCTTGAGTGCAGGTCATACAGCGCGATGTTCAGAACCGACCGAAGGCTGTCATTGCCTTCCGAAACGCCAATGCCGCAATAGGCGACGAACACTACATCGTCGATCACGCGCCATTTTACGTCTGGGTAGTTCTCGGTAAACTTCATGAAGAAGTCGATGTTTTCGACAATTGCATCCGCCCGGCCCTGCGCCACGGCGCGCACGGTGTCGGCGATGGTATCTACCAGCAGCACTTCGGTTGCTGGCAGCTTTTCCTTCAGGAAATCGACCGACCAGTTGCCGCGCATGTTGGCCAGCGTGATGTCGGCGCTGTCGAGTTCTTTCCACGTCTTGGCAGTGACGGCCTCGGTCGTCAGGGTCGCCATGGCCTCAGTGTGCAGCGGTACGGTAAAGTCGATCACTTTGTCCCGTTCGACACTGCGGGTCAGCGCGCCCATCGAGATGTCGATGCGGTCTGATACCAGAAACGGCACGCGCTGCTGCGATTCTGTGGGGACCAGCTCGACCTTCACACCGATCGCCTCGGCCAGTTTGTTGGCGATGTCGATGTCAAAGCCTTCCATCTCATTGCTAGTGCCATACGAGCTCATGGGTGGGAAGTTCGGGTTCACGCCGACACGCAGGGTGCCGTCCGCGATGATGTCATTCAGAGAACGCGCTTCGGCCATGGCCGTCGTCATTCCCAGCACGATCAGAGTCGTTTGAAGCAGCTTTTTCATGCCCACGTTCCTATTTTCTATGACGGCACAGTCCCTGTTGCCTGTGACAGTGATGTTTCAGATGCCAGAGTCGGTCAAGATAAATGTTCGCATAGCAAACTTATGTGCGAAAATGATATGAAAATTACTGATTTGGTCAGAGGATTTCTTGACGCGCCGCAGATTGCGCCGGACAAAGAACATGTGTGCGACGTGGAGGCATGATGCGGATCGGCGTGATCATCAATCCGGTGGCGGGCTTGGGCGGGGCTGTAGGGCTGAAAGGCACCGATGGTCCAGGCACGGTGGCCGAGGCTTTGCGACGCGGTGCTGTGGCGCAATCCGGCCCCCGTGCGCGTCGGGCCTTGGCTGTGCTGGCACAGCGCTGCCCGGGCTTGGCGGTGATGGTGGCGGGCGGGACCGGCCTGGATGGGCTGAATTTGGCTGTGCAGACAGTAGATGTGCCCCTCACGGGAACGGCGCGGGATACCAAAGCTGCGGTGGCGTCAATGGGGCCATTGGACCTGTTGGTTTTCGCGGGCGGGGATGGCACGGCGCGCGATGTGATGGGGTGTTTGCCCACTGGCACAGCGATGCTGGGCATCCCCTGCGGGGTGAAAATGCACTCTGGCGTGTTTGCGGTGTCGCCTGAAATGGCGGGGCATCTGCTGGCCGATCTGGTCTGTCATCGCACAAGAATCGCCTGGCGCGATGATGCCGAGGTAATGGATATTGACGAGGCCGCGTTGCGCGCTGGCCACATCGCGCCCCGCCTCTACGGGCTGGCGCGAGTGCCAGTGGCGCGCAGTTTGATGCAGGCAGCGAAGGGTGGGCCACGGCGTAACGCAGGTGCCGCACTGGCGGGGGCGGCGCAGGATATTGCGGCGCGGATGCTGCCCGGGGTGTTGTATGTCATCGGGCCGGGGTCTTCGGCGGGGGCGGTCAGCCGTGCCTTGGGGGTGCAGCCAACGGTGCTGGGGGTGGATGCGCTCCGCGATGGCAGACGCGCAATGCGCGATGCGACGGGGGCAGAGCTTGCGCGCTTGGCGGGCGATGGCCCGGTGCGGTTGGTGCTGGGCGTGACGGGTCAGCAGGGGTTCTTGCTAGGACGCGGCAATCAGCAAATGGGCGTGGATTTGATCCGCCGCGCAGGGCGCGAGGGCCTGCTGGTGCTGGCGACCGAGGAAAAGCTGGCAGCTTTAGCCACCCCCCGCCTTTGGGTCGATACCGGCGATGCCAGCCTTGATGCCGCCCTGGCGGGGTTCGTGCGGGTGCAGACCGATACTGCAAGATTCATGCTGATGCGCATCGGACCCAGTTGAAACGCGTTGTGCGTTGTGCGAACCTTTGTGCGAAAACACTGATAGACTCAGCTAAGGGGTTCCAAATCATGGCGACAGTTAGCCGCGCCCATCCTTGGATGGCCAATTCCGCCCCTGGCGTGCTGGACCAGATGCTTGCCGAAATCGGCGCAGCCAGTATCGCAGACGTCTTCCAGCAAATCCCGGCAGACCATTACCGCAAGCTGCCGCTTGATCTGCCACCGGCGCTGACCTCGGAACTGGAGTTGAAGCGCGATCTGCTGGGAAAACTGCGCAAGAACGGCGATTGCGAGACCAACCTCAGCTTCCTCGGCGCGGGCGTGTGGCAGCACCATGTGCCCGCCGTGGTCGATGAAATTGTCGGCCGCACCGAGTTTGCCACCAACGTCTGGGGGTCGTACCAATCTGACCATGGCCGCAATCAGGCGTGGTTTGAATTTTCAAGCCAGTTAGGGGCGCTTCTGAACCTCGATGTGGTGCAGTTGCCGGTTTATTCCTGGGGCTGTGCGATTGGCCATGCGATCCGCATGGCCGCACGTTTGACCAGACGGGCAAAGGTTCTGGTGCCTGCTTGGTCAGACCCGGAACGCCTGTCGGTGATCCGCACCTATTGCCAGCCCGACGGCATGGCGGGGCGTATCGAGGTTGTGTTGGTCGCCGCCGACCCCGTCACCGGGCGGCTGGATATTGCTGACCTCAAGGCCAAGCTGGGGCCGGATGTGGCGGCGGTGTATTTTGAAAATCCGGCTTATCTTGGCACAATAGAGCTTGAGGCAGCGACGATAGCCCGCATGACGCGTGCTGTGGGGGCGGAAACCATCGTGGGTGTGGACCCGATCAGCCTTGGCGTGATGATGGCTCCGGGCGATTACGGCGCGGATATCGTGACAGGCCCTGTGCAGCCTTTGGGCGTGCATATGAATTGCGGTGGCGGAGTCGGCGGTTTTATAGCCTCGCGCGATGAAGAAAGATATGTCCGCGAATACAATGGCTTCCTGGTGTCGATTGCCGAGACGCGCGAACCGGGGCAGTTTGGCTTTGGGCTGGCGGCAGCGCATCAGAATTCCTATGGCGCGCGGGAACATGGCAAGGACTGGACGGGCAATTCCACCTATCTGTGGGCCATTGCAGGCGCGGTCTACATGGCGCTGCTGGGGCCAGAGGGTTTTCGTGAAGTTGGGAGCCTGATCCTGTCGCGCGCCCGCTATGCCGCGCGGTTGCTGGCCGACATTCCGGGGGTGCGCGTCCACGCGCCCGAAACCACGTTCAAGGAATTTGTGGTGAACTTTGACGGCACGGGCAAAACCGTGGCCACGATCCACGATGCCCTGCGCGCGAAAGGCATTTTCGGCGGCAAGGACATATCGGGCGAAGGCCTGATCCCCGGCCAATGCGCGCTGTATTGCGTCACTGAGATCCACTCCGCCGCCGATATCCGCCGTCTTGTCACCGCCTTGCAGGAGGTCTGCCAATGAAACTGCCGCAATTTCATGCCGCCAAATGGGATGAACCCGTGGTGATGGACATGGGCCGCCCCGGCGCGCGTGGGCAGCTTTTTCCGGCACCCGAGCCGGAAGTGGGCGAGGCGCATATCCCAGCCGCGATGGCCCGCAAGGACCGCCCCGTGCTGCCCGAGATCACCGAATTTGAAGCACAGCGCCATTACCTGCACCTAAGCCAGATGACGCTTGGGATGATGGGGGTCAGCCTGTTTGGCACCTGTACGATGAAATACAACTCCAAAACCGCCGAGTATGCGACGCTGC
Source organism: Rhodobacterales bacterium (assembly GCA_031398405.1). Lineage (GTDB taxonomy): Bacteria > Pseudomonadota > Alphaproteobacteria > Rhodobacterales > Rhodobacteraceae > JANNNF01. The sequence goes on from JANNNF010000211.1 coordinate 4,766, forward strand.
GGCCGCAACTGGCCGAGGTGCATCCTTACCAGCACCCTGATACCTTGCAGGGCGTGCTGGAGATTATCCACGATTTCGACGGTATCCTGCGCAGTCTGTCGGGCATGGATCAGTTCATCTTTCAGGCTGGGGGTGGGGCCGATGCGGCCTACACCATGGCCACGGTGGCCCGCGCCTATTGGGCAGATCGGGGGATGCTGGGACAGCGGACCGAGATGGTCACCTCGATTCAAGCGCACCCCTGCAACCCGGCCACCGCTGCGGCGGCGGGCTTTACCGTGATCAATTTGCCGTTGGAGGAAAACGGCTATCCGTCACTGGATGCGCTGAAAGCCGCGGTTGGGCCCAAGACTGCGCTGTTGATGATCAACAACCCCGACGACATGGGCATCTATAATCCCGAGATCAAAGAATGGCTGCGCGTGGCGCATGAGGCGGGGGCCTTGTGCTTTTATGACCATGCCAATTTCAACGGCGTTATGGGCAAACTGTCTGCGCGCGAGTTGGGGTTTGATGCTTGCATGTTCATGCTGCACAAGACCTTTGGCGCACCGAAAGCCGGGGGGGGGCCGGCTGTGGGGGCTTATGGCTGCACGGCAGAACTCGCGCCCTATCTGCCCGCGCCCTTGGTGGTGAAATCTGGCGACCGCTACAGCCTCGACCACGACCGCCCCAAATCCACCGGCAAAATCCGCGAGTTCTGGGGAAATATTCCGCAGGTGGTAAAGGCTTACGCGTGGGCGCGGGCCATGGGGGCCGAAGGGATTCAGATGGCGTCGGATATCTCGGTCGTGGCCAACAATTACATGGACAAAAAGCTGGGTGAAATTCCCGGCCTTGCAATTTCCCACCCCGACATCGGCGCGCGGCGGATGGAGATGACTCGCTGGTCGCTGGCCCCGCTGACCGCCGAAACCGGCGTCGGCACTGTGGATTTCGCCAATCGGATGGCGGATTACGGCATCGACCCATGGTGGATGAGCCATGAGCCCTGGATCGTGCCGGAACCGTTCACGCCAGAGGCCGGAGAGTTGTGGTCGAAAGAGGATATCGACCACTGGATTGCCGTTGTGGCCCAGATCGCCAAGGAGGCGCGCGAAACGCCTGATCTTGTGAAAACCGCGCCGCACAACCAGCCGATTGCGCAAGTGTTGGGCGATGCGTTTGAAGACCCTGCCAAATGGGCAATGACGTGGCGGGCGCATCTGCGCAAACACGCAGCCCAGCGGGATGCGGCCTGACCCGATGCAGGGCTTAGTCCAGCAGCGAGGAGATGCCTTTCAGCGGCAAGGCAGGTGCGCGGCCCTGCACAAGGTCTGCCGTCATCCGCGCGGTCATGGGGCCAGCGGAAAACCCCATCCACGGGAACAGCGACAGGAAAAATCCTGCGTGCCCCGGAACCTCGCCAATGATCGGACGCCAGTCAGCGGTGCCGTTGACGGTGGCGGTCCAGCTGCGCACTGCCCGCACCTGACCCAAGCCGGGGATCACGCGTGCGGCCCGCGCCATGTTTCCGGTCAGACTGGCAGGGTTCGTGGCAAGGCTGCCATCGGCGCGCGTGTGCGCGGGCCAGCCGCCACCAATCAGGCAGGTGCCGTTCAGCGCCTGCTTGGCCGACAATTTGCCCGCTGCCGAATATACAAGGTGCGGGATCAGCGGCCCGACGGGCTCCGTGACCGTCACCTGCAACGGAAAGCCCTGCAAGCCGATCTCAACCCCCAGCATCTGCGCCACATCTGCGGCAGCCGCCCCCGCCGCATTGACCACACGGGCTGCGGTAATCGGCCCTTGACTGGTCTGGGCGATGTACCCGCCTGGCCCCGCCTGCAACCCCAGCACACGACAATCCGTCAGGATCACAGCCCCCGCCCGCACCGCTGCCGTCGCATAGGCTGGCGTGGCTTTCAGGGGGTTGGCCTTGCCCTCTGCCGGGCAGATCGCACCCCCGATGGCATCGTCTGCCAGATAGGGCGCGATGCGGCGCAGATCGGCGGCCTCCAGCATCTCCATTGGCACGCCGAACGCGCGGTCAACGGCTGCTTTCGCGGCCACCGCCTGCATCTGGGCATCGGTCGTGGCCACCAGCAAACCGCCCGCCAACCGCACGTCCAGATCCACGCCCAGTTCTGCCGACAACCCCAGCCACATGGCCTGCGAGGCGTGCAACAGCCGCAGGGTCGGCCCGTACGCCTGCGCCCAGCCTATCCCCAGACTTACAAACTCGGGGTGTTGCAACTGCACATGAATGGACCCCGCGTTGGTGCCAGAGGCCTGGGTGTTCAGATCCCGCGCCTCGGCGAGCACCACACCCACGCCATCCCGCGCCAGATAATAGGCGCAGGCCGCCCCGGCCAAACCGCCGCCAATCACCAACACATCGGTTTTCATCTTTACCTCTGATCAGACCAGGCCGGTACAATCCGGACATACGAAAGGACCACACCATGCAAAAGACCTTCACCGGCAGCTACACCGTCACCGTCACGCCGTTTACCGAAGGGGGCGCTGCCATCGACTATCCCGCATGGGCGCGCTTTCTGGACTGGCAGCTGGCCAGCGGCGTGCCAGGCATCATCATTCTTGGCACCACGGGCGAGTTTCTGACCCTGACCGATGACGAACGCGGCGCATTCATCGCGGCCACCGTCAAGCATATTGCAGGCCGCATCCCAGTGCTGGTTGGTTCTATGAACGCCTACACACCCAACGCCGTGCGCTATTCCAAGCAGGCGCAGGATTTGGGGGCCGACGGGCTGATGATCATTCCGCCCTATTACTATACCCCAACGGATGACGAGATTTTCAACTATTACAAGGCGATCTGCGAGGCGGTTGATCTGCCGATCATGCTGTATAACAACCCTTTCACCTCGAACGTCGATATGCCCGCCAAACTGGTAGGTCGTCTGACCAAGGCTTTCCCGAACATCCGCTACATCAAGGAGGCCAGCCAGCGGATTGAGCGTATCCACGCGATCATTGCCGAAACGGACGGGGTGATGAACGTCTGGGCGGGGCAGCAGGTGCTGGAAAGCTTTAAGATGGGGGCCAATGGCTATGTGAACCCCTATGGCAACTACATCCCGCGCGCGACTGTCAAATTCGTCGAATGGGCGGCGCAGGGCCGGTGGGATGATGTGTGGGCGGTGCAGACGGTGATCCAGAAGTTCGACAAGATTATAACGGCGGGGCATCCGCTGTATGGGCATCAGTGCTATTCCAAGGCGCTTGCAGCGGCGGCGGGTTATCCTGTTGGTGACGTGCGCCCGCCGATCACTACCTTCGCCTCGTTGGGTGACGAAGGCCGCGCGCGGGTAGCGCAGATGGTGCCGTTGATGGCAGAACTTGACGCCATCGTAGACCGGATCGAGGGGCGCAAGGCTGCGGCTGAATGATGTGACACGCACAGCGTCGCCCCGAATTTGATCCGGGGCCTCTTGGTTCGCCAGAGGCCCCGGGTAACGCCCGGGGCTGGGTGATCGCGGCGCAAACCTCATCGAATATACGCGGCCCCGTTCATGTCGATGGTGCTGCCCGTCAAGTGCCGGGCGGTGCCGCCCGCCAGATACACCGCCAGATCGGCAATCTCGGCTGGCGGCACCCATTCGCCCATCGGCAGCGTCGCCGTAACGGCAGCTTCGCCCCCTGTGCGCGCGGCAGAGTCTTCTGACATCCGGGTGCGGACCACACCGGGAGAGATAACATAGGCAAGGATGCCGCGTGCCGCATAGTTGCGCGCCACGGTCTTGGTCGCCGCCGCAATCGCGGCTTTGGATGCGGCATAGGCGATGGCCCCGGGGTTTGATGACCCCCGCGTTGTAACCCAGCTGCCGATGCCGATGATCGCTCCCTTTTGGTCGGCTGCAAGCCAGCCCTGCACCGCATGGCGCATCAGGCGGGCGGGGGCAAAGACGTTGACCGCCATTGCCTCGGCCCAGACCTGATCCCATTCCTCCACCGGGTCAGAAATGCCGCCCGATTGACGCATGATGCCTGCGTTGTTTACCAGCACATCGATCCGGCCCGTCACCGCCAAGGCCTGCGCCCAAAACGCATCAACCTGCGCCATATCACCAAAATCGGCTTGCAGCGCATGGGCCTTCCCCGCCCCTGCCAAAGCCGCATCGACCCCCGCCCGGTCGCCACCGTAATGCGCAATCACTGTGGCCCCTGCGGCCAGCATCGCCGCCGCTGTGGCAGCTCCGATCCCTTTGGACGCACCAGTAACAACAATCGTTTTCCCGCTAAGGTCAGCCATGGGTCAACTCCGTGTGACAAAGGGTTTGGCCCGCAAAGCAGGATTGCAGCGGGCATACGGCGCGGGCAAGGCCATATCGGCCCCAAGGGCGACTGCGGCGTGCCAGACCCAGCGGGGGTTCCACAGCATGCCGCGCGCCAAGGCCACAGCGTCAGCCTGACCTGACCGCAGAATGGTTTCTGCTTGTAGCGGGTCGGTGATCTGACCGACTGCCATGGTCGCAATCCCGGCCTCTGCCCGAATGCGGGCGGCGAAATCGACCTGATAACCGGGGCCGGGGATTATATTTTGGCGCTGATCCAGGCCACCCGAGCTGACGTGGATCATATCGCACCCCAAGGCCTTTAGCGCCTTGGCCAACGTAACCGTTTGCGGCAGATCCCAGCCGCTCTCGATCCAGTCAGTGGCCGATACCCGCACGATCACCGGCTTTTCGGCAGGGAAGGCTTCGCGGACGGCTGCGAACACCTCTAGTGGATAGCGCATCCGGTTTTCCAGCGACCCGCCATAAGCATCAGTCCGGTGGTTGGTGATCGGCGACAGAAACTGGTGCAGCAGGTAGCCATGGGCTGCGTGCAATTCCACCAGATCAAACCCCGCGCGATCCGCCCGCCCCGCCGCCTGCACAAACGCCGCCTTGATGCGCGCCAGACCATCCCCCTCCAACGCGACCGGCGCGGGCCAGTCGGGCAAATATGGCACGGCCGAGGGCGCAGGCACAGCCCAGCCATCCGCCAGCAAACCGCCGCCTTCCCATGGGGGGACTGTGCTGCCTTTTCGGCCTGAATGGCTAAGCTGGATACCGATAGCGGCATCGCCAACCCCCCGGCAGAATTGGATGATCCGGGCGAAAGCCGCTTCTTGCGCATCGCTGTAAAGCCCCGTGCAGCCCGGCGTGATACGCCCCTCGGCCTCGACCCCCGTGGCTTCGACCATGATCAGACCTGCGCCGGACTGCGCAAATTGCCCCAGATGCACCAGATGCCAGTCCCCAGGTATGCCATCCGTCGCCATATATTGGCACATTGGGGCGACGGTGATGCGGTTCGGCAGCGTGACATTGCGCAAGGTTAGAGGGGCGAACAGGACAGCGGCCATTGGGCTTCCTTTGACGACAGCCCGTGACAGGGGCAGATTCAG
>JANNNF010000320.1:0-6843 GCA_031398405.1 Rhodobacterales bacterium
ACGACGGCGCAGATCATCGGTGGCCAAGCGTTTGTTGCGGTCAACACATCGGACAGCAAGGCCAACCCGTCGGGCAAGATGGTGACGGTGGATCTGGCGACCAAGGCGGTGGTTGGGGAATGTGACCTGGGCGGCCAACCGGATTCGGTGGCGCGGGCCAAGGACGGGTCGTTCCTTGCGATTGCGATTGAAAATGAGCGGGACGAAGACCTGAACGACGGCGCGCTGCCGCAGATGCCTGCCGGGTTTGTGGTCAAGCTGCCTGTGGTTGGCGGCGCTGTGGACTGTGCCGGGTTGATGAAGATCGACGTGATGGGGTTGGCTGCGGTGGCGGGCGATGACCCGGAACCGGAGTTTGTCGCGGTGAACGAGGCGGGCGAGATCGTCGTGACCTTGCAGGAAAACAATCACATCGTGGTGATCGGCGCAGATGGCAAGGTTGCCAACCACTTCAGCGCGGGCACGGTTGATCTGACGAGTATCGACACCAAGAAGAACGGCGTGCTGGATTTTACCGGGGCGAAGGAGAGCGTCCTGCGTGAGCCTGACGCGGTAAAGTGGATCGACGGGGATCATTTCGTGATGGCCAACGAGGGCGATTACGAAGGCGGGTCGCGCAGTTTCACCATCTTCAAAAAAGATGGCACGATAGTGTTCGAGTCCGGTGCCAGCCTGGAGCATGAGATTGCCGCGATGGGGCATTACCCGGAGCATCGGGCGTCAAAAGGTGCGGAACTTGAATCGGTAGAGGTTGCGACATTTGGCACCACCCCGATGTTGTTTGTGGCGTCGGAGCGTGGGTCTGTCGTTGCGGTGTATGACCTGACCAATCCCGCATCCCCTCAGTTGACGCAAATCCTGCCGTCCGGTGTGTCGCCCGAAGGTTTGGTGGCGATCCCCGCGCGAAACCTGTTGGCTACGGCAAATGAGGTGGATCTGCGGGCCGATGGTTTGGCCCCGGCGCATGTGATGCTTTATGCGCTGGCCGAAGGGGCGGCGCAGTATCCGATGATCACCTCGGCAGGGTCTGACCCGCTGATTGGCTGGGCGGCGCTGTCAGGCCTTGCCGCCGATCCGGCAGAGGCGGGCAAGCTTTATGCGGTGAACGACAGTGTTCTGGCGGGTGCGCCCACCATCTACACGATTGACGCGACCCAGACCCCGGCGAAAATCACCAAGGCGCTTCCTGTCACGCGTGGCGGGCATCCGGCGCAAAAGCTGGATATTGAAGGGATTGCGACGGACAGGGAGGGTGGGTTCTGGCTTGCCTCTGAGGGCCGCAGCGACCGTCTTATTGCGCACGCGATTTACCATGTAAATGACAAGGGCGAGGTCAAGGAGGAAATCGCGCTGCCAGAAGACCTGCTGGCGAGTGAAATCCGTTTTGGGTTTGAGGGCATCACCGTGGCCGGGGACTGGCTGTGGATGGCGGTGCAGCGCGAGTGGAGGGATGACCCCAAGGGGATGGTCAAGCTGGTCGGCTATAATACGGCGGACGAAAAATGGGGCGCGGTCCATTATCCTTTGGACGCAGCCTCAGGCGAGGGCTGGGTGGGTCTGTCGGAAATCAGCCTGCATGGCGACTGGGTTTATATTGTGGAACGGGACAATCTGATTGCGGGAGCTGCGGGCACCAAGAAACTGTACCGGGTGCCTGCCGCGCAGATGGTTGCGGCAGAGCTGGGCGCCACATTGCCTGTGGTGACCAAAGAATTGGTGCGCGATCTGATGCCCGACCTGAAGGTGCTGAACGGGTATGTTCAGGACAAGGTCGAAGGGTTTGCAATTGATGTGGCAGGGACGGGCTGGGTTGTCACCGACAATGACGGCGTGGATGATTCCTCGGGTGAGACACTGTTCTGGTCGATTGGCGAAGTAAAATAACCAAAACCCTGCATGTTCACGCGGAAATGGACCCCCGGCGGCAACGTCGGGGGTCTTTTCATGCCAAAAGTCTGTCCAAGGGGTTGACCTTGCGGCGTGGCCATGCCCGAAAGGGGTCCAGCTTTCCCAACACCCGAGTCCGCCGTGCGCCCCATCTTTGCCCACCTCTCCGCCCTGATTTTGTTAACCGCGCTTGCTGCCTGCGGTGCCCCGAAAAACGCCGAACTTGATGGCGCACCAGCCGATACCAGCACCCTGCCAGGCTACGAAGGCGTGCAGGATGGTGAGTTCTTTATCCAGCCGGTAGAGCGTCTGCATCTGGTGGAACAGAACGTGCGCACCGAGGTGAATTACACCGCTGGTGACGCGCCGGGGTCGATCGTGATCGATATCTTTGCACGCAAGCTGTACTACATCCTCGAAGGCAACCGGGCGATCCGCTATGGCATCGCGGTCGGTCGAGAAGGGCTGTCGTTCAAGGGCAACGGCTATATCGGGCGCAAGGCCGAATGGCCGTCGTGGCGGCCGACCAACAACATGATCAACACCCGTCCCGATCTGTACGCCCAATACGCGGCGGGTCTGCCGGGCGGGCTTGAGAACCCTCTGGGGGCGCGGGCGCTGTACCTGTACCGTGGCGGGCGTGACACGCTGTTCCGTATCCATGGCACCATCGACAACGCTTCGGTCGGCCGCGCGACCAGCGCGGGATGCATCCGTCTGTTCAACCAAGATGCCATCGACCTGTATAACCGGGTGGACACCGGCACGACAGTCAAGGTCCGTACGTTGGAAGAAAGCCTTGCGATAGAAGGGCCGTATATCGACGACGCCTATGGCCGTGTTGTGCCCGAAAGCCCGGAGGCTTTGGCACAGAAGGTCAAGGATGAGGCGACGCTTGCCGCCAAGATCGAAGAAGACGCCCGTCTGGCTGCCGTCGCCGAGGAGAAGGCCGCGAAAGAGGCCGCCAAGGCCGAGAAAAAGCGCCTGTCGGCCTGCAAGCGTAAACGGATTGCCGGCGAGGATTGCCCGATTGTGGAACTCGCCCTGAACTGACACCGCTGTGATCTTTGTGCAAAGGCCCGGTCTTGGACCGGGCCTTTTGCATTGCCGGTCGCATCAGCCCAAGATGACATAATCTTTGAGGGTGGTTTCCACTACCTCCCACATGCCCTTGAACCCGGCCCGGATGATAAAGCTGTCGCCTTTGCGCAGATGCGTCGCAGTGCCATCCTCTTTGGTAAGGATCGAATATCCGCTGTGGATATGGATATATTCCCATTCTGCATAATCCACCTTCCACGCGCCGGGGGTGGATTGCCACATGCCGCAAAACAGGCCGTCGGCGTCTTCGCGGTTCCAGGTGCTGTGGACCGGGTCGCCCTTTACGACCTTTTCCGGCGCTGGTCGTTCTACATCGGGGGTCATACCGTCGCGGGTGACGCGTTCTATCAAGTTCACAATAGGCAGATCCATCAGGTACTCCATGCGATTTGGCCCATTGGGCTGCAGGCAGGTTGCGGGGTCAAGTCGCATCAGTGCTGCAATGCGGCGCAACATTCTTGCGCCGGGCGGCGTGCTGTGCCCATATGCTGGGCAGTTGACGGATTCCATATGCAGCAAGAGGCCCTTAGATGAGCGCATCCAGCCCCACCCGTGCCGTGCTGCCTCCCGATATTCGCGCCCGCAAAGGCACGTCACCCCTGGTTGTGCTTACCGCCTACACCACACCCGTTGCCCGACTGGTCGACCCGCATTGTGACATCGTTTTGGTCGGCGATTCGGTTGGCATGGTGCTGCACGGGATGCCATCGACTCTTGGCGTTACGATGGAGATGATGATTCTGCATGGCCGCGCCGTGGTTCGTGGGGCGGTAAAGGCGATGCCGGTGATCGACATGCCGTTTGGCAGCTATGAACAAAGCCCCGCCCAAGCCTATGCCAATGCAGCCCGGTTGATGGCAGAAACGGGCGCGCCGTCCGTCAAGCTGGAGGGTGGCGTTCACATGGCCGAAACCATCTCGTTTCTGACCGCCCGGGGCGTTCCGGTAATGGCGCATATCGGGCTGACACCTCAGGCGGTGAACACGTTGGGCGGTTACAAGGTGGTGGGCCGGGACGCAGAGGCCGACCGCGTGATGGCTGATGCACTGGCGGTACAACAGGCTGGGGCGTTTTCGGTGGTGCTGGAAAAGGTGCCGATGGGACTGGCCGGGCGGATTACGGCTGACCTTGCGATCCCGACGATCGGCATCGGTGCCGGAGTGGATTGCGACGGGCAGGTGCTGGTGATTGACGATATGTTGGGGCTGTTCACCGACTTCCGCCCCAAGTTCGTGAAACGCTATGCCGAGTTGGGTAAACTGGCCGATGAAGCGATTGCGACCTACGCCGCCGAAGTGCGGAGCCGGGTCTTTCCGGCCGCAGAACACAGCTTTCCCGATGTGCTGAAGGCGTTGAAATGAGCGTGCCTATCGCACGAACCGTGGCTGATCTGCGCCGCCATGTGCGCGGCTGGCGGGCAGCGGGGGAAATGGTCGGTGTGGTGCCCACCATGGGCGCATTGCACGACGGGCATCTAAGCCTTGCGCGGGCCGCCAAGCGGGAATGTGATCGGGCGATCGTGACGATTTTCGTCAACCCAAAACAGTTCAACAATCCAGATGATCTGAAGAAATACCCGCGCACCGAAGATGCCGACGCGATTTTGCTGGCCACTGTCGGCGTGGACCTGATTTTTGCTCCCACGCCAGACGACGTGTACCCCGACGGCTATGGCACGACGGTGTCGGTGGCAGGCGTGTCGGAACCGCTGGAAGGCCGGATGAGGCCGGGGCATTTTGACGGGGTGGCAACCGTGGTGGCAAAGCTGTTTGGAATGACGATGGCTGACCGGGGCTACTTTGGTCAAAAGGATTGGCAGCAGTTGCAGGTGGTGATGAAACTTGTCGCCGATCTGAACATGCCGGTTCACATCGTTGGCTGCGAGACAATCCGCGAGGCCGACGGGCTGGCGATGAGTTCGCGCAATCTGCGTCTGACAGATGCCGCGCGGGTGCAGGCCCCGGTGCTGTTTGCCGCGATCACCGCGGCGGCAGATGACATCCGCGCCGGGCAATCCGACCGTATGGCGATCCGCGAGGCGGCAGAGAAGGTGCGCGCTGCGGGGTTTGAGCGGGTGGAGTATATTGAGTTGCGCGATGCGGCCACCCTGCTGCCCTCGGACGACCCTACCCGCCCCCGGCGCATGCTTGCGGCAGCCTGGCTGGACGGGGTGCGGCTGATCGACAATATCCCGGTGTAGGGGGCGGTTATCAGGATGGGCGAAATCGCCCATCCTACGGATGGATAACGCTTGGCGTCTGGTCGTGCTTTGGGCAAGTATGGCACATCTGATGCAGGGTGACAGAACGGCAATTTTCCCGGTATCGCGGGGTGTAAGTCTGATTTACATTCCTATCTGAACCAAACGCATCTTTCAGTGGAGGATATGATGGCCGATTTTGAGACGCAGATTCAGGAAAGCCAGAAACAGGTGGCCACCGCCCAAGCCAAGATCAGCGCCATTACCGGCCAGATCGAGGCGGCGCGCGCCAAGCTGGATGCGGGCGAGGCAAGCATCGACGTGGAAAATGCCACGCTGGATGATGTGCACAAACACACCGATCTGATGAACGCGAACATCGCCGAGCTGATCATGGGGCTGGATGATGTGACAGCCGGGTTTTCCAAAGACTTTGATGAGATGCGGTCCAAGACTGGCATGGAAAGCTTCATCGGTGTGTTTTCCAATGCCAAATCCGAATCCATGCGGCAGGAACGCCTGCGCGGGGCCAGCATTGATGACAAGTTGCAGGATCTGATCGCCAAATCGGATGTGATCGTGCGGCTGCTGCAGGGACAGCTGGACCTGCTCAACGTGCAGAAAACCCGGGTCGAGGGCAATCTGGGCGAAACGCTGACCGAGCGTGAAACCACCGTGGGCGCGCTGAGGCTGTGCGGGCCGAAGTGGCCGCGATGGACCCGAAGATCATCGAGCTTGAGAACAAGATATCGGTGGAACAGGACGCTGCGGCGCGGACCAAGCTGGAAACCGAACTTGCCGGGGTGAACGCCCGCTTTAATGCGCTGGTGCAGGACGAACAGGTGCATCTGGCGAAATCGCAAACGCTGGAACGGTATATTGAGAAGGGAAAAACTTGGGTTGATTCACTAACCAATCAGGCGGCGACCCAGCTGGTGCTGATCAACAAATTGCAGACCGATACCAAACAGCGGGTGGTCCTGTACGAGGCGCTGACCAGCAGTTTGAAGACGGCGCAGCAGCAGGATGTGGCCCACCGGATCAACGAGATTGGTGTGAAAACCGACCAAGAGGCTCAGGCTGCGATGGCCGCGATTGGGGCGGCCACCAATGACCGGATGGCCGACATGCTGGAAAGCCACGAGGGCCACATGGTGTTCGCCCGCCAGATTCTGGAGCAGAAGGCGAAGGCCGACGAACGCTTTGCCCGCCGCTTTGCCAAGATCGTCGAAAAGCACGACAAGAACCTGTATGGCACGCCCGAAACATAAGGCCGCCAGCAAACCATGCCTGATACCGACCTTGCCGCTGATCACTTCAAGCTGGAGGATACGCGCGTCACCCGACGCTATTTTGCCAAATTCAATCGGATCACCGGCTATATGGGCAAGGTCGCCGCGCAAATGCGGGCCGAAGGCAAGCTGACCAAGGCAGAGGTCGAGGCTGTCGCCCGCTATGTCGTGGCGCTGACCATCACGTTTCGGACGCTGGCCCACAAATACCATTTCTCGGGCCGCTGGCCACTGGCTGGGGCTTTGACCTTTGACCGGGTGGAAAGCGGCTTTCCTGTGTATCAGGAACTGCTGGAAATGGCAAATGACGCGTTGCTGGCCGGGCGGCACCTGGCCACCATGCCGTCCGAAGAGCAGTTGAAG
>JANNNF010000217.1:0-23434 GCA_031398405.1 Rhodobacterales bacterium
CGCACAAGCGCGTCGAGGATCGACAGCACTTCGGCCTGCACGGTCACATCAAGGGCACTTGTCGGCTCATCCGCGATCAGAAGGTCAGGGTTGGGGATCAGCATCATGGCGATCATCACCCGCTGGCCCATACCGCCGGACAGCTCATGCGGATAGGCCTCCATCACCCGTTCGGCGTCACGGATTTGCACGGCATTCAGGGCGTCGATGGCTTTCAGCCGGGCGTCGGCTGCGTTCATGCCGTCGCGTTGGCGCAGGCCCTCAGTCAGTTGCGCGCCGATGCGCAGCACCGGATTCAGCGAATATTTGGGGTCTTGCATCACCATGGCGATGCGGGGGCCGCGAAGGCTGCGCATTTCACGTTCTGATGCCGCCAGAAGGTCGATGCCGTCAAAGCGCATCTCCTCAGCGGCAATCCGGCCGGGCGGGCGGATCAGGCGCAGGACGGACCGGCCCGTCATGGTCTTGCCAGACCCGGATTCACCAACAATCCCAAGTCGTTCGCGGCCAAGGCTGAAGCTGACCCCGCGCACGGCATGTACGGGGCCTGTTTCAGTATCAAAGGTCACGGACAGGTTTTTCACCGACAGCAGCGTCATTTGCCAGCACTCCGTGGGTCAAGCACATCGCGCAAGCCGTCACCCAGAAGGTTGAAGCCAAGGCTGACGATAAAGATCGCAAGGCCGGGTATGGTGGCGACCCACCATTGTTCAAACAGGTATTTGCGCCCTGACGAAATCATCAGACCCCATTCGGGCAGCGGGGGCTGCACGCCTAGACCAAGGAAGCCCAAGCCCGCCGCAATCAGGATCACGCCTGCCATATCCAGCGTCACCCGGATGATCACGCTTGGCAGGCACATCGGCATCACATGACCCCAGATGATCCGGCCTGCGCCCGCGCCTTGCAGCCGCACGGCGGCGATGTAGTCGGACGACCGCACCGTCAGCGTTTCGGCCCGCGCGACACGGGCATAGGGGGGCCATGCGGTCAGGGCAATGGCCAGCACGGCGTTTTCGATGCCGGGCCCTAGCACGGCGACCAAGGCCAGAGACAGGATCAGGCGGGGAAAGGCGAGGAAAATATCGGTGATACGCATCAGCACCTGATCCGTCCAGCCGCCGAAATACCCCGCGACTGTGCCGACGGCGAGGCCGATGATCGGGGCGGTCACGGCCACAAGCGCCACAATATACAAGGTGATCCGCGCGCCATACAGGATGCGGGTCCACAAATCGCGGCCAAATTCATCGGTGCCCAGCCAATAGCCGGGGGTGCCGGGGGGCAGCAGACGATTGCCCAGATCTTGGGTGAACGGGTCATGCGGCGCAAGGATCGGGGCGGCCACAGCCATGATGATCAGCACCGCAACAATCGCCAATCCCACCATCGCCAGCGTGTTGCGCCGCATCCGCAGCCAGGCCAGATACGCCTGCCCCAGCCGGGCCTGACGGCGCGAGGTAGGGTTGGGGTCGCGCAGCCATGTGGTCAGAGTGCCCATTACTGCGCCATCCTATCGTGCACGGGGATCAACGAGTTTGTACAGCAGGTCCGACAGCATGTTCAGCGTCACAAACGCCGCCCCCACCACAACCGTGCCGCCCAGCACGCCGGGCATATCGGCAGCAAACAACGCGTCGGTAATGTAGTTGCCAAGGCCGGGCCATGCAAAAATCGTCTCGGTCAGCACCGCCCCTTCCAACAGATAGGCATAAGACAGCGCGATCACCGTGATCAGCGGCACCAGCACGTTGCGCATCGCGTGGACCCAAATCACCCGACGTTCGGGCATGCCTTTGACCCGGGCGGTGGTGATATATTCCTGCCCAAGTTCATTCATCATGAAACTGCGGGTCATCCGGCTGATATAGGCCATGGACACATAGCCCAGCAGGCCCGCAGGCAAAATGATGTGGCTGATTGCGTTGACAAAAATATCCCAACTGCCGTTCAGCGCGGAATCGAGCAGGATCATCCCGGTATATTGCGTCATATCAAATTCCAGCATCATCTCATAGGTCGGGTCCAGCCTGCCCGGCCCGCCGACCCAGCCGAGCATCCCGTAAAATACCAGCAGACCCATCAGGCCCAGCCAGAATATCGGCATCGAATAGCCCATCAACCCGATGATCCGCAGAATCTGGTCAATGACGCTGCCGGGTTTGGTCGCGGCCAACACACCTGCTGGCACGCCAACAATCACGCCAAAGATGGTGGCAAGGGTGGCCAGTTCCAGCGTGGCGGGAAAGGCGCGAGCTATGTCGGCGGCGACAGGTTGATTGGTGCGGATCGAAGTGCCCAGATCGCCCTGAACCGCGTTGAATACGTAGATCGTAAACTGCTTCCAAAGCGGTTCATCCAGCCCCAGTTCCAGCCGCACGGCATCATATTGCGCTTGGGTTGCACGTTCGCCGATGATCGACAGCACGGGGTCATTTGGCACCACGCGGGCAATCAGGAACGTAACCAGCAACAGGCCCAGCAGTGTGATTGCCAGCGACGCCAGACCAGAGGCCACGGCGCGCAGCATCGGCAGGACACGACTTTCGGGGGGCGGGGGGGCGATGTCTGTCATGGACAAAACCGGGCCCGCGCGGGAAGAAACGACCGCGCGGGCCGGGCACTCACTTGGTGACGGTGTAGTAATAGGCCGCGTCAGTGGCGCCGCCGGAATAGAAGCCCTTCACATTGCTGCGCAAAGCATCTTGCCGGGCTTGTTGGAACATCAGCACGAAAGCCGAGGTTTCGCGATGCTTGCGCTGAATCTCTCCGTACATCTCGGCGCGCTTGGTGGCGTCTTTTTCCTCAACCGCCGCCGCCGTCATCGCGTTCAACTCTCCGGGATCATAGGCAGTCCGCCAGGCAAGATAGCCTGTGTTATTGGCGGCATCGGCGTTGTCGGGGTTTTGCGCAAAGGTGGATGCGTTGGTGTGCGGGTCGGGGTAGTCGGGGCCCCAGGTTTGCAGCGTGATGTCATGCTGGCGGGCGCGGTACTTTTCCAGCCCCTGTTTGCCGTCGCCGACATCCATCACCAGAGTGATGCCGATCTGGGCAAAGGTGTTCTGCAAAGACTGCGCAATATCCAGACGTTCCTGGTTGTTGCGCACGGTAAAGCCCACTTCCAGCGGCAGGGTCACACCCGATTCCGCCATCAGCGCCTTGGCCTTTTCAAGGTCCAGAGCATAAGGGTTGTCGGTCAGCGCACCAAGGAAACCGACGGGCAGGAAAGACTGATGCACGACCCACTGGCCCTTCAGCAGCGTATCGGCCATGCCCTGATAATCCACCGCATAGCGCATGGCATCCAACACCTTGGGATTGGCCAAGGCCGGGTTTTTCTGGTTCATCGCAAGGTAATAGACCTGACCGCCCACATCATTCTGGACCGTGACATCGGCGTTGCCTTCCAGTCCGGCCACATCCACCGGGGTTAATTCGCGCGCGATATCAATATCGCCCTTTTCGATCAGAAGGCGTTGGGTGGCCCCTTCGGGAACATGGCGCATGAACACGCGCTTCATGGCGGGCGTGCCGCGCCAGCCACCTTCGCGGGCTTCCAGCACATAGCTGTCAGACGCCTTGAAGGATTTCAGCACATAGGCCCCCGTGCCAGCGGAGTTGGACTCTAGCCAAGCTGACCCCATGTCGCCTGCAACGTCATGTTCCATCACGGTTTTCATATCGACAATATTCGCCACACCCGCCGTCAGGCAGTTGTAGACGAAAGACGGCGCATAAGCCTTGTCAGTTTTCAAGGTGACGGTATCGCCTTCAAACGTGATCATCGCATCGACGTTTTCCGGGGTCAGACCAAACTGGGTCAAAATGAACGCAGGCGTCTTGTTCATCTTGACCACGCGGCGCAGCGAGCCTGCTGCATCTTCGGCGGTCAGCGGATTGCCCGAGGCAAAGGTGATGCCGGATTTGATCTTGAAGGTATAGGTCATGCCATCATCCGCCACGGCCCAGCTTTCGGCCAGACCGGGGACCAGTTCACCCGGTTTGGTGGGGTCGAGTTCCACCATCGTGTCGTAGATGTTGTTGTTCATGTCGACGCCTGAAAATTCAAACGCGACGGCGGGGTCAATCGACACGATATCGTCAATGGCATCAGCCACGACCAGCGTGTCTGCCGGGGTTTCGGCCATCAGGGCGGCGGGGGCGGTGCCCAGCAAAAGGCCCGCAAGCGCAAGCGCGCCAAAGCGAAGGGTGGGGTCAAGTTTCATCGGTCAATATCCCTGTTGTGGGTGAGGGTTGCGGCCCCCCGTGCGCTGCGGGTTGCTCTTTTGACCATTTGGGCAACTATTGTTGCGAAGTGTCAAGCGGCAGCGGAATGGGTTTTCGGGAATGACGGATGTGATGGTGTTCGACGGGCATAATGATCTGCTGTCAGCCCTGTGGCGCACAGGAGACAGCACAGGTTCTGCGTTCTTTGACGGGCGGGCAGGGGATGTGGATCTGGCGCGCGCGATGGCGGGCGGCATGGGCGGGGGATTTTTTGCGGTGTGGGTACCGGGGCCCGGGCCGGGGCCCGATCCGATGGCCACCTACCGCGAGTTTCCGGCGATTGACGCGGTTCAAGCGGTCACGGTGACGCTGGAACAGGCGGCGATTCTGGTGGCTATGGCTTCTGCGAGGCCGGATGCGATCCGGCTGTGCCGGACGGTGGCGGATATTGAGGCCGCGCGGGCGGCGGGGGCCATGGCCGCGATCTTGCATGTGGAAGGCTGCGAAGGCATTGGCGCGGACCTTGCAGAGTTGGCGGTGCTGTACGACATGGGGCTGCGATCGCTGGGGCCAGTGTGGAGCAGGCCCAACATCTTTGGCCACGGCGTACCTTTCAACTTTCCGGCCAGCCCGGATACCGGGCCTGGGTTGACCGATGCGGGCAAGCAGCTGGTGGCTGAATGCGACGCGAGGGGTATTCTGGTGGACCTGAGCCACCTGAACGAGGCCGGGTTCTGGGATGTGGCGGGCCTGTCCACCAAGCCGCTGATCGCCACGCATTCGGGTGCCCACGCGGTAACTCCCGCCACCCGCAACCTGACCGACCGGCAGTTGGACGCGATGGCCGAACGCGGGGGATTGGTGGGTCTGAACTTCGGAGTGCAGTTTTTGCGGCTGGACGGGGTGAAAAACCCCGACACCGGGCCAGAGGATATGCTGCGCCATCTGGACCATCTGCTGGCCCGGATGGGTGAGGGCGGCGTGGCCCTTGGGTCCGATTTTGACGGAGCGATGATGCCGCAGTTCATCGGCGGGGCGCAGGGGTTGCAAACCTTGGTCAGCGCGATGCGGATGGCATATGGCGAAACGCTGACGCAGAGGCTCTGCTGGGGAAACTGGATGAGCGTTTTGAGGCGCACAATTGGCTAAGTTGTCATACCGGCGTTGCTTTTAAGGGTTATCCACAGCGGGCACGTATTGATTTTCCGCAATTCCGGAGGCCTGCCGATGATGCCGTTCTTGCCGCCGCTGCGCCTGACTGGCGCAGAAATCTTGCGAGATGGCCAGATGCAGCGCAGGTCGGTGGCACTGGCCGACGGGCGTATCACGCGTGGTCCGCTGCCCGGGGTGGACCTGTCGGGCTATCTGATCTTGCCCGGACTGGTTGATCTGCATGGTGACGAAGTGGTCGGCAATGTGGCGCAGGGGCTGGCGCGGATTGACCGGGCAGCAGCGGTGCACGGTATCACCACGCCTCATGTCGCCCAAAGCTGGAGCTGGGAAGGTGGCGCGCGCGGGCCGGACCACGCAGAGGCGGTAATGGCAGGGCTGGAATCGTATCGGGGCCAGGCGATGTGCGACCTGCGGTTGCACATCCGGGCCGAAACCCACCTTGTGGATCAGGGCGCGCGGCTGCTGGCGGCAGTGCGGCGCTTTGGCGTGGGCTATGTGGTGTTTAACGACCGGCTGGACGAGGCAGCGCGCCAGCACCGGGCCGACCCTGCCGGGTTCACGCGGCGAGCAGAGGCTGCGGGCCTGACTTCGGAGGGACTGCTGGCACAGATCGAGACTACCCGGGCCAACAAGCGCGCTGTCCCCCGGCATTTGTGCACGCTGGCCGAAGGCTTTGATGCCATGGGGGTCAGCTATGGCAGCCACGCCGACCCTGACGGTGAAACGCGTGAGGTGTTTGCGATGATCGGCGCGCGGATCGCGGCCTTTCCGCCCAACCGCAGGGTGGCCGCAGCGGCGCATGCGATGATGACCCCGGTGGTGGTGGGGGCGGAAGAGGTGCTTGGCGGCGGTGTGGCGGCGGGACTGATCGGCGAGGGGCTGTGCGACGCTATCGCCTCGGCCGGGGCCATGGCGCAGATGACGGCGGCCGTTTGGGCGCTGGTAGACGGCGGTATGGGGCTGGCGCAGGCATGGGCCATGATATCGGTCAAACCAGCTGAGATTTTACGCCTGCCCGACCGGGGGCGGCTGGATGTTGGCCTGCGCGCCGATCTGGTGATTGTAAACGCACAAACCCGCGCGGTGGAGGCCACGATCTGTGGCGGGCGGCTGGTTTCTGCGACGGGCGAGGCAGCGGTGCGTTTTGCACATTACGCGCAACCGATGCGGATGGCGGCGGAGTGATTTGCATTGGTGGGCCGTCTGTGGGGGCATCGAGCCCCCGCAGACGGCGTTGCCACGGTATGGGTGTTCAAGCTTTGGTCTATTTTCCGCCAGAGATGGGATGCCGGAAGTCGAGCGAATTGCGGAGATGTCTTTTTGGCAAAGAGGAAATTGGCAGGGGTATGTGCAATCCCTGAAGAGGTTGGCGGGATCACCCCAAGGCGTAGCCCGCGCCCCGCACGGTGCGTAAGGGATCGTCACCACCGAATTGGCAAAGCGCCTTGCGCAGGCGGCCGATGTGGACATCGACCGTGCGGGTATCGACATAGATATCGCGGCCCCAGACCCGGTCCAACAGTTGTTCCCGGCTCCACACTCTTGACGGTTTTTCCATGAAGGTGGTCAGCAGACGAAACTCGGTTGGGCCCAGTTTCAGGACCTTGTCGGCGCGATAGACGCGGTGAGTTTCAGGATCAAGCCGCAGATCGCCCCATTCAAGCACCACCCCGATCGACGACGGGCGTACCCGACGCAGTTGCACCCTGGCGCGGGCCATCAGTTCAAGTACGGAATAGGGCTTGATCACATAGTCATCGGCCCCGGTTTCCAATCCCCGAATGCGGTCCACCTCTTCGGCACGGGCGGACAGCAGGATGATCGGTATCCCCCGAGTTTCGGGGCGCATCTTCAGGCGGCGGCACACCTCTATCCCCGAAAGGTTCGGCATCATCCAGTCAAGTATGATGATGTCAGGGGTGTCTTCATCGACCAGCAGCATCGCATCTTCGCCGTTCCCGGCTTGGATGACACGAAAACCCTCGGCTTCCAGATTGTATGCCAGCACTTCGCGCTGTGCGGGTTCATCCTCGACCAGCAGGACGCTGGGTTGTTCGGTATGGGCCATGGATCAAGCACCGCCGGACAAGCGCATGCCCGCCATTTCGCTTTTGGGGCGCTCATCCTCGGGCAGGCTGCCCGAGACAAGGTAAATCACCTGTTCGGCAATGCCGGTGGCATGATCGCCTACCCGTTCGATGTTTTTGGCGATGAAATGCAAGTGCATGCAGGCGGTTATGTTGCGCGGGTCTTCCAGCATATGAGTCACGAATTCGCGGAACAGGGCGTTGTACATCTGGTCCACCTCGCGGTCCCGCTGGCGCACGTCATGCGCAAGCGCCAGATCGCGTTTGACGTAGGCATCCAGCGCATCGCGCAGCATCACAACGACTGACCGCGCCATCCTGCGGATCGAGCCTGCGGACCCTTCGATCTGGTTCATCTGCGCCAGCACAAGCGAGCGTTTGGCGAGGTTCTTGGCATAATCGCCAGAGCGTTCCAGCGAGCCCGCCATCCGCATCACGGTCAGGACAGTGCGAAGGTCGGTCGCAATGGGCGCACGCAAGGCAATGACGCGGGCGCATTCGGTTTGGATCAGATCTTCCAGCGCATCAATGGCCACATCGCCACGGCGCACGCGCTCGGCCAAAGCCTCGTCGCGGGTTTCCAACGCTTCGGCGGCGTCCAGAAGGGCCGCTTCAACAAGCCCGCCCATCTTCATCACCTGAGCCTGAATGGCCTCAAGGTCATTGTCAAAGGCTGAGCGGATATGGGGTTCCATCGGCATCATTTCGTTCCTTATCCGATCCGGCCAGAGATGTAGGCCTCGGTCCGTGGGTCTTTGGGGTTGGTGAAAATCTGGCCGGTTTCGGCATACTCAACCAGATTGCCGAGGTGGAAAAATGCCGTGCGCTGTGACACGCGGGCAGCTTGCTGCATGGAATGGGTGACGATCACCACGGAAAACTGGCTACGCAACTCGTCGATCAATTCCTCGACCTGCGCGGTGGCGATGGGGTCAAGGGCCGAACAAGGTTCGTCCATCAGCAGCACTTCGGGGCTGGTGGCAATGGCACGCGCGATACAAAGCCGCTGCTGCTGGCCGCCCGACAGGCCGGTGCCGGGGGCGTGGAGGCGATCTTTGACCTCATTCCAGATTGCGGCCTTGCGCAGGGATTTTTCCACGATCTCGTCCAATTCCGCCTTGTTGCGGGTCAGGCCGTGGATTTTGGGGCCGTAGGCCACATTGTCATAGATCGACTTGGGGAAAGGATTGGGCTTTTGAAACACCATGCCGACCTTGGCGCGCAGTTGCACCGGGTCTACCCGTTTGTCGTAAATGTCTTCGCCTTCAATCTTGATCTCACCGTCGACTTTGCAGATCGAAATAGTATCGTTCATCCGGTTCAGGCAGCGCAGGAACGTAGACTTGCCGCAGCCCGATGGCCCGATGAAGGCAGTGACGGTCTTGTCAAGGATATCAACATTGAGATCCTTGATGGCGTGGCTGGTTCCGTAATGCACCTGCACATTGCGCGCGGTGATCTTGGTATTCATGCTGTCCACGGTTCTCTCCGCAATGCGCATATCGTTCATGGTCTGATACTCCGGTTTACCAGCGCCGCTCGAACCGGCGGCGCAACAAGATGGCCAGCACGTTCATTGCGACGAGAAAGAAAAGCAGGATGATGATCGCACCAGAGGAGCGTTCGATGAAGGCCGGGTCGGCGCGCTGTGCCCAGCCATAGACCTGCACGGGCAGGGCGGTGGCGGGGTCCATGAAACCTTGCAGCGACGCACTGGGATAGTTGTCCACGAAGGCCACCATGCCGATCAGCAGCAGGGGGGCAGTTTCGCCCAAGGCAGAGGCCAGCCCGAGAATGGTGCCGGTCAAGATGCCGGGCATCGCCAGCGGCAGGACGTGGTGAAACACGGTCTGCATCTTAGACGCGCCGATACCAAGCGCGGCATCACGGATCGACGGGGGCACGGCCTTGATGGACGCGCGGGTCGCGATGATGATGGTGGGCAGGGTCATCAGCGACAGCACGAGTGCGCCGACGATGGAGGACGAGTTCGGCAGGCCCGCAAAGTTGATGAAGATTGCAAGACCAAGGATGCCGAACACAATCGACGGGACGGCGGCAAGGTTTGAGATATTCACCTCGACCAGATCGGTCCAACGATTTTGCGGAGCGAATTCCTCCAGATAGATTGACGCAGCCACGCCGACCGGCACACAGGTGATCAGCACCAGCAGCATCATATAGGCCGACCCGATGATGGCAACGCCCAGGCCAGCAGCCTCGGGCCGCTGGTCGGATGCGTCTGGGGCGGTGATGAAATCCCAGTTGAACACCGACCGCAGGATGCCAGCCGTTTTCAATTGGTCAGCCAGTTGCAATTGTTCGGGCGTGACGTTGCTGTCGCGCGAGGCGGTTTCCATCGTGACGCGGCCTTTCAGGTAGCCGTCGATACGGCCGGTGGCCAGCAATGTCGCGTCGATTGTGGTGCCGACGAGGCTGGGGTTGGCCAGCACCATGGCGCGCAATTCGCCGGCCGCGTCTTTCGAGACCATGGCCGCCACATCCTTGTCAGACTGCCCGTCCACCGCGACGCCTTTGGCGGCGAGTTCGGCCTTGAACGACGCAGCCAGCACCTTGTTGTAGCCAAGGGTGGTGATCTTGGCCATCTCATCGCGGTTGCGGTTGCCCTGTGGATCAAGGGTTTGCGCGGTCAGTTCCACCGGGAAGGTCAGTTTGGCCTGATAAAACGCCGACACCCCATCAGAAAAGATCGTCCACAGCATCACGCCAAGGGTGGCAAGGCTGACGGCGATGGCGGCGATGCCGTAGGCTTTGAAGCGGGCCTCCGACGCATTGCGGCGCTTCATCAGGGCGGTTTGGATCATCAGCGAGCCGTGATTGCGGGCCGGGCCTGAGTTGGCGGTAGAGTCGGTCATTCGTACTGCTCCCGGTATTTGCGCACGATCACCAGCGCGAGGATGTTCAGCGCCAGAGTGATGACAAAAAGGGTCATGCCAAGGGCAAAGGCCACCAGCGTTTCAGGGGAATTAAAGTCGGTGTCGCCGGTCAACTGGCCGACAATCTTGACGGTCATCGTGGTCATCGCTTCAAACGGGTTGAGCGACAGTTTGGCGGCGGCCCCGGCACCCATCACCACGATCATGGTTTCCCCAATCGCACGGCTGGCGGCCATCAGGATGGCACCAACAATGCCGGGAAGGGCTGCGGGCAGCACGACCTGCTTTATGGTTTCCGACTGCGTTGCACCAATCCCCAGTGACCCGTCGCGCATCGACTGGGGCACCGCGTTGATGATGTCGTCGGACAGCGAAGAGATGAAAGGGATGTTCATGATCCCGATCACGATGCCAGCGGTCATCACCGAAGATCCGCTATCACCCCAGCCCATCGGTTGGGCAAAGTAGTCGCGCAGCAAGGGGCCGACGGTCACAAGGGCGAACAGGCCAAATACCACGGTCGGGATGCCTGCAATAATCTCGATCAGCGGCTTGATGATGGACCGTGTTTTCTTGGAGGCATATTCCGCCAGATAGATCGCAGCGAACAACCCGATGGGGACCGACACGATCATGGATATCAGCGAGATGTACATGGTGCCCCATAGCAAGGGCAGCATCCCAAGATCCGATCCGCCGCTGAAGTTTGGCGACCATGTGAGGCTGAGGAAGAAATCTTCGATCGGGTATTGGCGGAAGAAATTGAACGTCTCGGACAGCATCGACCACACGATGCCGACGGTGGTCAGAATGGCGATGGAGGAAGCCGCCATGAGCAAGCCCAGAACAACCTGTTCCACCCGGTTGCGGGCGCGAAAATCGGCGGCTGTGACGGACAGAGCATAGGCCAGTCCTGCCAGGGCAAGCGCGATCACCACAAGGGTGCGTCCCATGATACCCCAGCCGGACAGCGCGCGGTATTCCTGCGCGGCGGTCAGAACGGCGGGTGATACTTCAGCGCCCAAAGCAACCCCGACCGAGGACAGGATTTCGCGCACATTAGTGAATTCGGTGCTCATGCTGGTCGCTTGATCGGCAGACAGGGTGCCACCGGATACCGCGATATCAAGCCCGGCTGCCACCCGGCGCACGTCTGACATGGCAAGTTCACGGATGCTGGCATCAGCAACGGTTTCAGCGGGCAACAGGGCTGCGGCGCGGGATTCGATGATCATCGGCTGCACGATCAGCCAAAGGATCAGCGCCGCAATCGCAGGCAGCAGCACCATGATTGCGCCATGCCAGCCGTAGTAGCCGGGCAGGGAATGCAAGTTTTTAGGGTCGCCCTGCACGGACGCCATAGCTCGGCCCCGGCACAGCACAAAGGCCGCGATTGCAAGGACCGCCACCACGGCGAGAAGCAAAAGAACCGTCATCGGTTTTCCTGTTTGCAAGGATGTTCTGAGAAAAAGAAGAGGGGGCGGCCCTTCGCAGGACCGCCCCGGGGGGTCTTATTCCAGCGGACCCATCGGGGTCTCGGCTGCAACCATCGCTTGGGTTGCTGCCAGTTCCGGGTCGGACACAAGACCGTAGGCTGCGAGCGGGCCGTCAGGGCCAGCCATTTCATCGGACACGAAGAAGGTGACGAATTCCTTCAGGCCGGGGATCACGCCGAGGTGCGCTTTTTTGACATAGAAGTACAAGGGGCGCGATACGGGGTAGTCGCCCGATGCGATGGACTCGGTCGAAGGAACAACGCCGCCCATGGTGGCGACGCGCAGTTTGTCAGTGTTGTTCTGGTAGAACGACAGGCCGAACACGCCGATGGCGGTTTTGTCGGCGTCGATGCGGGCCAGCGTTTCGGTGTAGTCGCCGTCGATATCGACCGATTTGCCATCTGTGCGCAGCTCGTGGCACGCCTTCTTGGCGTTGGCCTCTTTTTCCTTGTCGTCAGCGCCTTCGGCTGTGGCAAGGTAAAGGTCCATGGCGCCAGTTTCCTTGCAGCCAGCCTCAATCACCTTAACGTCGAACACTTCACGGGTGCCGTGCTTGGTGCCTGGGATGAAGGCGAGGATCGCTTGGGCGGGCAGGGCCGCGTCAACGTCGTTCCACGCAGCGGCGGTGTTATCAACCAAAGCGCCGTCCTTGGCGACCTTGGCACCCAACGCGCCATAGATCTGGGCGGGGGTGAACACAAATTCCGGTCCTGCAACGTCTGACGCAAACACGATACCATCATAACCGATGCGGACTTCCATCACCTCGGCTACGCCATTGGCAGCGCACAGTTCAAGGTCGGATTTGGAAATGCGCGACGACGAGTTCGCGATATCAACGGTGTTTTCGCCAACGCCTTCGCACAACTTTTTGCGACCGGCACCCGAGCCGCCGCCTTCAACGACGGGCGACGCGAAGTCAAAGTTTTCACCAAATGCTTCAGCCACGATCGTGGCATAGGGCAGCACGGTGGATGACCCGGTGACCTGGACCTGATCACGGGCGTCAGCGGCGGTGGCGGCTGCGATCATCGCAAGGGCCGAGACGGTAAATTTCACGGATGTCATGGATCTCTCCTGAGGGACGCTGTGGCCGCCCGACTCGGTTCTTGCTCGTCGGGCTTGGCGGCTGTCTAGGGCGGTACCGTGACAACTATACTTCGGTTTTATGACAGTTGTGTAACGCCCCGCAAAGCCAGGCGTTACAAATGCAGTTCACGCCGAAAGGAAGCTGCGGACGAATTCTGTCGCAGGCTTGGCGCGAATATCCTGAGGGCGGCCGATCTGTTCAATCCGGCCCATCGACATGACAACGACCAGATCGGCCAGATCCATAGCCTCATCCTGATCATGGGTCACGAACACCGTGGTAAGGCCTGTGGTGTCATGAATCTCTCGCAAACCCTGCCGCAGGTCTTTGCGCACACGGGCATCCAGCGCCCCAAAGGGTTCGTCCAGCAGCAGCATCCGGGGTTCAATCGCCAAGGCCCGCGCAAGGGCCACGCGCTGCCGTTGACCGCCTGACAACTGGCTTGGATAGCGCGAGCCGATCTCTGGTAACTGGATCAGGTCCAACAGCCTCGTCACGCGCCGCGCAACTTCAGCAGGGGCAGGGCGGGTGGCGCGGGGGCGGGCATTCAACCCGTAGGCGATGTTTTCAAACACTGTCATATGGCGGAACAGAGCGTAGGATTGAAACACAAACCCCGCCCGGCGTTCCTGCACGCTTAGCCGGGTCGCATCCTGCCCGTCAAACAGCACTTGTCCAGCGGTCGGAAACTCCAACCCCCCCAGAATACGCAGAAGAGTAGTTTTGCCAGACCCCGATGGCCCCAGCAGGGCCACCAGAGCACCTGACGGGATGGCCAGCGACACTGGGTGCAGGGCCGCGGTCGCACCAAAGAGTTTGGATATTTCGATGATATCAAGCTGCATGTTTTATCCCTTCAATGGCGGCGTGTGGCGGCAAGCTGATCGGCGTGGCGGATTTCCAGCCCGGTTTTCACCAGCAGCGTGACCAGGGCCAGCAGGGTCAGAACGGCAGCAAGGCTAAAGGCCGCGACGGACAGGTATTCGTTGTACATCATCTCTATCGTGATCGGCATGGTGGCCGTGACGCCCCTGATTTTGCCGGACACCACCGCCACTGCGCCAAATTCCCCCATGGCGCGGGCGTTACACAACAATACGCCGTAGAGCAGCGCCCAGCGGATGTTGGGCAGGGTGACGGTGGTAAAGATGTGCCAACCTGATGCACCAAGGGTCAGGGCGGCTTCTTCCTCGGTCCGGCCCTGTTCGATCATCACCGGGATCAGTTCGCGCGCGACAAAGGGGAAGGTCACGAACACAGTAGCAAGGGCGATGCCAGGCAGCGCAAAGACGATGGGGTAGCCATGCGCCACGAACCACCCGCCAATGGCAGAATTGGCCCCGAACAATAGCACGATGCATAGGCCCGCCACTACGGGCGAGACGGAAAACGGCAGATCAATCAGGGTGATCAGCAGCGATTTGCCGCGAAAGTCGAACTTGGTGATGGCCCAGGCGGCAGCAATGCCGAACACTGCGTTCAAGGGCACGGCGATGGCCGCGATGGTCAGGGTCAGGCGGATGGCGGATCGCGCATCCGGGTTGCCAAGGCTTCTGATTGCCTCCCACCAGCCTTTGGCGAGGCTTTCGGCGAACACGGCCAACATCGGGGCGGCCACCAGCATCAGCAGGCCAAAAGTCACAAACCCGATCAGAAGGCGGCGAACCAGCGGGGTTTCGGATGTGACTGGCAGGGGGGCGTGGGTGATATCAGACATATCCGATTCTCCGGCGGGTCCAGATCTGGACGACATTGATGGCCAACAGCAGGCTGAACGCGATGGTCAGCATGGCGATGCCGATGGCGGCAGCCCCGTCATAATTGAATTCCTCCAACTGAATGACGATCAGGAGAGGGGCGATCTCGGTTTTCAGCGGGATATTCCCCGCAATAAAGATGACTGATCCGTATTCCCCGACTGCGCGTGCCAGCGACAGCGCAAATCCGGTCAGCGCGGCAGGGGCCAGCATCGGCAGGATCACCCGGCGGATGGTGGTGGCGCGGGTGGCACCAAGGGTGGCAGAGGCTTCTTCGACCTCTGTCTCGATCTCGGCAATCACGGGCTGCACGGTGCGCACGACAAAGGGCAGGCCAACAAAGATCAATGCAATCAGGATGCCGGTTTGTGTGTAAGCAATTTTGACGCCAAGTTCCTTGGCGAACATGCCAAACGCCCCGTTGGGAGCATAGAGGGTGGTCAGGGCGATCCCCGCAACGGCCGTGGGCAGCGCAAAGGGCAGATCAACCGCTGCGTCAATCACCTGACGCCCCCAGAATGTGTAGCGCACCAGAACCCAAGCCAGCAGCGTGCCGAACACCAGATTGAACAGCGCTGCAAACAGCGCCAGCCGAAACGACAAGAACAGAGCCGCCCAGACGCGTTCTCGATTTACGGTGTCCCAGATATTGCCAAGGCCAAAAGTCGCACCCCGGGCCAGCAGCCCGCCAATGGGCAGCAACACGACCAGCGACAGCATGAAAAGGGTGATCCCCATGCTCAGGCCAAAGCCTGGCATAGGGGACCGCTGCAGCAGCGGCTTGGTCAAACCGATCCTCATTTCGCGACGTAGATCTGGTCAAAGATGCCACCGTCGCCGAAGTGTTCGGGTTGTACCTTGGCCCAGCCACCAAAGGACTCGATGGTCACAAGATCCAGCTTGGGCAGGCGGGCAACATCGTCGGGGTCGGCGGCAGAGACATCCCAAGCGCGGTAGAAGTGTTTGAAGGCAATGGCCTGACCTTGGGGCGAATAAAGGAAATCAAGGTAGGCGGTGGCAAGGGCGCGCTGATCGTCATTGGTGATATTGGCCTCGACCACGGCAACGGGGGGTTCGGCCAGCACGGAAACTGACGGCACCACGATATCAAACTGATCGTCGCCCAGTTCATCCAGCGCCAGATAAGCCTCATTCTCCCATGCCAGCAAAACATCGCCGATGCCCCGCTGTGCAAAGGTGGTGGTGGCCCCGCGTGCGCCACTATCCAGTACAGGGACATGCTCATACAGCGACTTCACGAAGGCCTGCGGGTCCTGGCCGTTCTTTTCGGCCCAAGCCCACGCGGCCAGATAGTTCCAGCGCGCGCCACCACTGGTCTTGGGGTTGGGGGTGATCACTTCCAGCCCGTCGCCCACCAGATCGCCCCAGTCCTTGATGCTCTTCGGGTTGCCTTCGCGCACGAGGAACACGATGGTCGAGGTGAAGGGGCTGGAGTTGTGAGGCAGTTTGGTTTGCCAATCGGCGGGCAGTTTGCCTGCGGCGGCGATTTTGTCGATGTCGGACGCAAGGGCCAGCGTTACGACCTGTGCTGCCAACCCGTCAATCACCGCACGCGCCTGACTGCCCGACCCGCCATGCGAGGTCTCAATGGTGGGGGCGGGGTGGCCTGCATCAGTCCACAGCCTGGTGAACACTTCGTTGATATCGCGGTACAATTCGCGGGTGGGGTCGTAGCTGACGTTCAGTAGGGTTTCCGCCGATACCGGGGCCACCGGGGTAAAGCTTGCGACCAGCAGGGCCAGCACGGCAAGCGTCGATTTAAGCCGGGCGGTGCGCGACAGGGCCTTGCGCCATGCCACGGTCCAGCCCGTAAACTGGCGGCTGCCGGTGGAGAGCGTCACGCGGCCACCGGCGTGGTCGTGCAAATTTTCGCGCCGAACATTGATGGTTCCGGCAAGGGTGATTGGGGTGAACATGGCAGTCTCCGGCTATGGAAAAAGGGAGGTTGGGTTTGGTGCGCGGTGCGGATCATGTCAGCCCGTTTGCGGGGTCAGGGTTTCCACCAACACACCCCATTGGGTGGTGTCGCGGTTGCGCAGCAGGTCGATCGTTGGATCCTGCGGGGACCGGGTGAACATCACCAGAGGTGTACCCTTGATGCGGTGGACCATGCCGGTGCTGCGGTTGATCAGCCGTACAGCGCAGACCGGGGCCGCGTTGGTTGCCTGTGCGGCAACTGGAGTTCCGACGAGGGTGAACATTGGCAAGGCGTACATCTGGCATCTCCTTCGCGTTTGGCTGCGAGCATGTGCTTGCTGCTTACACGTAAAAGTCTACCGATTTTATCGTGTATAGCAACGTAAATCTCACTAAATCTGGTCGTGATTAAACTTGCGGATTTGGGGAGGGTGGAAGCGAAGGGTACAACAGAATATTATTGTGAAATCAGATAGGCTTATGCCCGTGCGGGTTCGGCCATGATCTGTCCGGCCACGGTGTCTGACCGTAACATATCTTCCAGTGTCAGCGATTCGATGATTACCAGATAGGTCCAGAATACTTCGGCAAATACCTTGCGAATCCGGCAGGTGCCCTCGTCGATGCAATCATCACAGCGTTGGTAGGCCCGGCGTGACAGGCAGGCCAGCGGCGCAATCGGGCCGTCGATCAGGCGCAGAAGTTCGGATATTGACACCTCACGCGGGTGTTTGATCATGCTGTAGCCGCCGGCACGACCCCGGGTGGAGGCAATAATGCCCGCGTTGCGCACCTCCAGCAAGATATGCTCCAGAAACCGCTTGGGCGTGCCAGACCGTTTGGCGATCTCTTCAATGGTCAGGGCATCGGGCCGCTCGCGTGCGGCCTCATCCGCCAGCGTCAGCAGGGCTTTGAGGGCGTATTTCATCTTTTGCGAGATCATGGTCCAAGCTTAAGCCAGGCTACGCGCAAGATCAACGCCACCCCCGCAAAAAGGCGTTGTGCGTTGGACTCGGGGTGTCAAATCTGACAGGGTGACCCCGCGCGTAAAGCAAGGGCCGGTATGCGGATTTTGTTGATAGAGGATGACCCGGGCCTTGGGGCCGCCGTGCGCGACCAAATCGTGGACTCGGGGCATCTGGGCGACTGGATGCTGACGCTGGCCGATGCGGATGCGGCGGTGGCGACCGTGGCTTACGATCTGATCTTGCTTGACTTGATGTTGCCGGACGGCCGGGGCCTTGATTTCCTGCAAACGCGTCGTCGCGCGGGTGATACGACCCCGGTCATCATCCTGACCGCGCGCGACCAGATCACCGACCGGATTGCCGGGCTGAACAGTGGCGCGGATGACTATCTGGTCAAACCTTTCAATCTGGCCGAGTTGTCCGCGCGGATCGGGGCCGTGGCCCGGCGCTATTCGGGCAATCCGAACCCCGTGGTAACGGTTGGCCCGTTGTCGGTGAATACGGCAGCGCGCAGGGTTACGGGCGTCGGGGGCGATATTGTGCTGACGCAGCGAGAGTGGGTGATTTTTGAGACCTTCCTGCAACGCCCGGGCCAGATGATCTCCAAATCCACGCTGGAGGATCAGTTGTATTCCTTTGATGCCGAGGTCGAAAGCAACACGATAGAGGTCTACATCAGCCGTCTGCGTAAAAAACTGGGGCCCGGGGTGATTGAAACCCATCGCGGCCTTGGCTACCGGCTGTGCGCGCCATGATGGGTTGGCCAAAATCGCTGCGCTGGCGGCTGGCACTTGGGTTGCTGGGCGGCTTGATGGTGTTAAGCCTGCTGGTGTTCACCGCCGCGGCCATCGTGGTGCGTGAGGAGCTGGATGAAGTTTACGATTCAGCCATGGAACAGACGTCGGGGCGTATTCTGGCACTGGTGGTGGCGGAAATGGGAGTGCCTGAGCAGATGCTGGCCCCCAAGGTGGCCCGCACCCAGCCGCAGGAAGATTATCTGCACTATGTGGTGCGCGGCCCCAAAGGCCGGATCGTGCGTCACAGTGACGGCACCGATCTGGCTTTGTTTGCCGACGGGCCGGTTGCGGGGTTTCGCAAGGCGCAGGACTACCGCATTTATTCGCCGGGCCCGATGACCGGGGGCTACACGGTGGAATTGGCAGAACCGCTGTCTTATCGACGCGAAGCCACGAATGAGGCTACGCGGGCGCTGTTCTTTCCGATTTTTCTGCTGATTCCCTTTGGTCTGTCGGGGCTGGTTCTTTTCGTGCGCCGCGCCATGCGCCCGATTGACCGGCTGCGTGATGAGGTGACGGCGCGCAACGGGGCTGACCTGAGCCCGGTGTCAGAGGCGGGCCTGCCGCAAGAACTGGCCGGGATTGCCGCCGAGGTGAACAATCTGCTGGCCCGCCTGACCGCTACGTTGGACGCCGAGCGCGCCTTTACCACCAACTCTGCGCATGAACTGCGTACCCCCATAGCTGCCAGTCTGGCCCAAACCCAACGTCTGATCGCCGAGGCCCCGCCGGGGCCATTGGCAGACCGCGCCCGCACGATTGAAGGCCAGTTGCAGCGTCTGGCGCGGCTGTCGGAAAAGCTGATGCAGCTTGCCCGCGTCGAAGGGGGCGGCGTGCTGGTGGCACAAAAGCAGGATGTGACCCCGTTTGTGGCAGCGGTGATAGAGGATTTTCGCCGCTCTGGCCTTGGTGACCGCTTGCATCTGGCTTTGCCAGACAGCGCCGCATTGACCCGGATCGACCCCGATGCCTGTGCGATCTTGTTGCGCAACCTGATCGAAAACGCCGAACGCCATGGCAGCGTGCTTGGTAAGGTGGAAGTGACCCTGATGGCCGACGGCGGTTTGCGGGTGGTAAATGACGGCCCGGTGGTGGCACGTGATACGCTGGCCCGTCTGCACCGCCGCTTTGAACGCGGGGCGGGGGCGGGGCAGGGGTCAGGCCTTGGGCTGGCCATTGCAGACACCATTGCGCGCAATGCAGGCGGGCAGTTGCGGCTGTTTTCCCCTGCGCAGGGCCGCACAGCAGGCTTTGAGGCAGAATTTCTGCCTGCCTAAGGCTATAAGCCCTGCAGTTTCAGCGGATCGTTCAGGTTCACGTCAGGTTCACGGCGCATCGGGGGTCAATTGCCCCAACGACGCTGGACCTGACGGATGACCGACGCTGCCGCACTGCCGAACGATGCCTCTGCCAAAACCACGACGCAAAAGCTGGGCCTGATGCGGCCCATGGTGTCGGCCACCGGGCTGACCCTTGCGTCAGCCACTTTCATGCTGACCGCTTATAATGCGTTGATGTGGGCCAATGCCGTGGTCATCTTTGACAGCAAGCCAGTGCTGATGATCTGGTACGGCGTGGCGATCTGGGCGCTGACGGTGTTGACTATCACATTCTTCGGGTTTCGCTGGCTGTTGAGGCCTGCATTGGCGGTCTTGCTGATCATCTGTGCTGTCGCCAGCTATTATCAGGATAATCTGGGGGTGCTGATCGACCGTGACATGATCCGCAACGCGATGATCACCACAGCGAACGAATCCAAGCACTTGATGACTCCCCGGTTTATCTACACCACCGCGATCTGGGGGGTGTTGCCTGCCGTGTTTGTATTCTGGGTGCGGATCAAACCAACCCCGATCCTGCGCGACCTTCTGACATGGGGTGTCACCTGTGTGGCCAGCCTTGCGCTGTTGCTCGGCGCGTTGTTTGTCGATTTCAAGGCAATTTCGGCGACTTTTCGCGAACATAACGAACTGGTGGGCAGCTATCAGCCGGGGGCAACCATCGCTGCGCTGCACAAATACGCCCGGCAGGAACTGCGGGGCCGAAATGTGGTGGTGGCCCCATTGGGCCGCGATGCGCACAAGGGGCCGTTCCTTGCGGCGGCGAAAAAGCCGGTGCTGATGGTGCTGTTCATGGGCGAAACGGCACGGGCGCAAAATTGGGGGCTGAATGGCTATGCCCGCGACACCACGCCCGAACTGCGCAAACACGACGTGATCAACTATACCGACGTGTCCACCTGTGGCACTTCGACCGCCGTGTCGCTGCCCTGCATGTACTCCAACTTGACCAAGGCGGGGTATTCGCATCAGGGCCAACTCGCATCGGAAAACCTGTTTGACGTTCTGAACCACGCCAAGCTGCACCCAACATGGCTGGACAACCAGACCGGCGACCAGAACATTGGCAAGCGGATCGGATACAAGACCCTGACGGTAACCAGCGACCCCGCCGCCTGCCCGCGCGGCGAATGTACCGATGCGGTGTTCTTGCCAAGGATCAAGGCGGCTATGGACACGATCGCCGAAGACACGGTGCTGGTGCTGCACATGATCGGCAACCATGGCCCCGCCTATTACATGCGCTATCCAGAAGCGTTCGGGGCCTTCAATCCCGCCTGCCAGACTGCCGAGTTTGCCAATTGCACCACAGAGGAAATCGTCAATGCCTATGACAATGCGCTGATGTTCACCGACCATGTTCTGGCGAGCACCATCGACATGATGCAGGATCAGGACCGAGTGATCCCGGCAATGTTTTATGTGTCAGACCATGGCGAGTCCTTGGGCGAAAACGGCTTGTATCTCCACGCAGCCCCGGCCTTTATGGCCCCAGATGTGCAGACGCATGTGCCGATGGTGATGTGGATGTCGGACGCCTATCAGAAATCGCTGGGCCTTGACCCGGTCTGCATCGCACGGCGCAGCCATGACGCAATCAGCCATGATGTCTATTTCCACACTGTGCTGGGATTGTTGAATGTTGTCACCTCGGTCTACAATCCGACGCTTGATCTGACCGCCGGATGCCGGACGCCCTGAGGTGCTTATGACTGACCCGAAACCCCGCCCGCCGCGCGTCAACGGACTTGCACATCTGTTTGCCGCAGCGGGCTATTCTCTTGGTGGACTGCGCCGCTTGTGGGCAGAGGCCGCGTTTCGCCAAGAGGTTGCAGGGGGTATTCTGGGCCTTGGGTTATTCATGCTGTGCGGCGCAGCGGCACCCGATTATCTGATGTTTGGGATTCTGTTCAGCGTGTTGATCGCCGTCGAGGCGCTGAACACAGCCATCGAAGAACTGGTCGATCACTTGTCACCCGACTGGTCAGTATTTGCCAAAAACGCCAAGGATCTGGGGTCTTTGGCTGTGTTTTGCCTGTTGGTGGCCAATGGGCTGTTCGCAGCGTCGGTCGTGGTGCGCGCCGCTCTGGCTTAATGGGCGGGGGTAATGCCCCGCCCTACAAGGTCACAGCCC
The DNA here is from genome assembly GCA_031398405.1 of Rhodobacterales bacterium. Lineage (GTDB taxonomy): Bacteria > Pseudomonadota > Alphaproteobacteria > Rhodobacterales > Rhodobacteraceae > JANNNF01. The sequence goes on from JANNNF010000217.1 coordinate 21,905, forward strand.
GGGGACCAAGTTGACTACGCCGCGTTTGCCAAAGGTGGTGCCGCGTTCATTGCCGAAGGTGAACTTGCCGCCCAGCCCAACGAAAGCTTCGGTCGAGGTACCCGGCGCGTCGAACGCGCCCACCTCTGCAACAAGCGCAATATTGGGCGTCGCCGCATAGTCGCCCTTCAGGCCAAAGCGTGTCAGACCCACGCCGCCGATGTCGCCACGCTCCACCGACCCACCAATGCCAAAGCTGTCACTCACCGAATAACGACCCGAGAAACCGGCGATAGTGCCATCAATGCCCGAGTCTTCGCCGTAGGCAATGTAGGTTTCGATGTCAAACTTGGCGGCTTCTTGGCCAACCTCAAACCCGACAAAGTCCAGACTCTGCCCAGACAACCGATCCGCGCCGACAAAAAGGCCAAGCGAGGTCTGGTCAGAGACGTGGTAAATCCCGTGCAGCGTCGCGTTGGTGCTGCCCTCGCCGACCGAATTCAGATGGCTGATCCCCAGATCAAGCTGCAAGCCGATGCTGCGACCAAAGCCAACCTCGACTTGCCCATCGAGCGAAGTTTTCGAAACGCTGGTATCCCTGACAAAAGCCGAGTGGCCAAATGTAAGCGATCCGCCCCTCAGCTCTTGGGCAAATGTCGGTGCCGCCGCAAAAAGCGCCCCGGTCATGACAGCGATTTTTGATATTATTACTACTCTGCTCATCGTACTGCTCCGATTTTTTATGTTTTGGCCAGTTTGGGCATTCGCCGCATCATTTGCTATAACTCTGCGGACGAAACCGCGCGGGTGTTGCAAATTTGTGTTTGCAATCAATGGGGTTTTCCCAACCCAAATGGGTCCAATCCCTGGCGCAGCCGCTTGTCGCCGACCGCTGATCTCCTGCGCGTTCAGTTGACCCCGCCACGGCGGCAGAGTAAACGGTGTTTCCAAGGCAGGTAATTTCCAGCCGTATGCCGCAGCCAGCTATAGGAGCGCCTCGTGGACCACCTTCTTCGAGAGTATCTGCCGATCCTTATCCTGCTTGCGCTTGCAATCGGTTTGGGTCTTGTCCTGATCCTTGCGGCCTTCGTGCTGGCAGTTCGCAACCCTGACCCGGAAAAGGTTAGTGCGTATGAGTGCGGATTTAACGCATTCGATGATGCGCGGATGAAATTTGATGTCCGATTTTACCTTGTGTCGATCCTGTTCATCATCTTCGACCTAGAGGTGGCCTTCCTGTTCCCATGGGCGGTGGCATTTGGTGAAATCAGCATGACGGGTTTCTGGTCGATGATGCTGTTTCTGGGCGTGCTGACCGTCGGCTTCGCCTATGAGTGGAAAAAGGGCGCGCTGGAGTGGCAGTAGCCCCAAGGTTCGTTTTATCTGACGGCCCGAGGGTGCTTTATTAATCTGCCATAATGATCGTGCTTGAAATTGGGCCACGAAGATGGGGTTAACCATCGTCGTGGCCCGATCCTTAAGTTACATCTTGGCTTTTGCAGCATCCATGACGGTGCCGTCCGGCATCGCCTTGCAGGCTTCCATCAACTT